>JAYFRK010000375.1:0-2273 GCA_034925975.1 Clostridium sp. | reverse complement strand
AAAAAGCTCTTTACTTTACCATAAAAAATCCAGCAGTTAAAAATATACTGCTGGATTTTTATAATTAGGATTAGTATCATATTTTTGAGTAAGTTTAGATTCTATTTTACAGCCACTATTAATATCATCCGAAATTCTCATTCCATCCTTAGTAAACTTAAAAACATTACTTGCAATAAATAAGCACCCTGTAATTACAAATATTATTAGAGTTAAAAATACACTAACTCCATCAAATTTCACCTTTCCTAGATTTTTTTCAGAGGAATAACCTGAGGCCAAGATTTCAACCCCAAATATTATTAATATTACAGGCCACCATTTTATAATGTTTCCTACAATAGAATAATCATATATATTTCCAAGTATAAAGGTTATTCCTATAAGGATTAATATTAAACCTAAACTTATAGAACCTACTCTCCATTGTCGCATTAATTAGATTCCCCCTTTTTATAAGGGGACTTTAGCAATCTGTTAGGATCAGTTATCACCTTATTACCTAAAATTAATTTCACTCCAATTAATATAGACACTGCTGAAACTATGCCAACTTTTATATAATTAATTGTTCTCCAATCAAAAACTATATCTAACATAGGGAATATTATTTCATTAACTATACTGACAGTTCCCATAACAATCAAAATATATCCTAATATTTTTATTTCCTTACCTGTCCATGGTATCTTAATTTCATCATTTTCCTTAGGTTGTGCATTAAGTTGATAGCACTTTCTCACATCAAAAATACTATAACACCATATTATAGGTATTGCAGCTGCAACCATGCCAGCATTCAATAAATCTGCCAAACCTATGGAAAGGAAGAATAAGGTCATAATCTGTAGTCCTTTTTTTGAAAGTCCTAAATACATATGTCCTGCACCAGGTATAATTGAAAAAAATAATGCCCAAAACTTTTTATTATTCAAAAACTCCATCTCCTTTATATTATCTCTCATTGATTATATGATAATATGGAATTCTTAATAAAAATGGAGTTAATTTATTAACATTTTCTTAAAATTTTAATAAACTGTTTATATAAATAATTCTGGTTCTCTCCTAGGAGCAAAGTCAACTTCTAATTCATGCTTATGTCTTAAGTAGTCTTCATCATCATAGTACTTTGCATTAGATGGACATTTTTTTATACAAGCACCACATTTAATACAAATACCATTTAGCTTTGATACATCCTCATTATCAATTGATCCCATAGGACAAACCTTTACACAAATTTTGCAATCATTACAATTGTTATTTGTTTTTGGGGTAACCTTTCTGATATCAACTGGGATACCTTCTTTATTTATAGGCTTATAATATTTTCTATATGGCTTGTGTCCATTTACAACTACACTTTCCACTTGGCTTCCTGATGCTATTTTAGTATATATTTTATTGGCAAAATCATTTACTATAGCCATATCTTTTTCATCAGGTCTATTTTTAGCAAGAATTTTAGAGAAGGAATGTTCACCTATAAATGCCCCTCCTGCAATAACTTTAAAACCATCTAATTCAAGAATATCTTTTAATTCTATTAAAGCATCATCATAGTTTCTATTTCCATGGACAACTATAGAAACTGCTAATGCACCGTTACCAATAATAGAATTTAGATATTTTAGTAATACATTAGGAACTCTTCCTGCATAAACTGGAACTCCCATAATAACAATATCTTTTTCTGTAAAAGACACAGGTTCTTTTCTAACTTTTGGCAATGTAAAATCAATATTATTTATAGCTGTTTCATTGCCAATATTATCAGCAATTTTCTTTGCTATTCCAGATACTATTTTTTTAGTTGTATCCGTGGCACTAAAATATATTGCATTAATTTTCTTATTCATTATAATACCTCCTGCAAGTGGACTTAATTTCCTTTTACTAAGTATAAAACTATTTATATAATAAAACAACAGTATTGCCCTTAGCTATAATCAGTATAATAATTTCAGGCACATCACATATTTTCTCCTGCACGATATAATAGCAAACTGTCCCTTACTTGAGACACTTTATGTTAAAATTTATGCATGCCCCGCCTTCCATATTGTTTTCAGCTTGGATATAGCCATTGTGTTTTTCTATAATATTTTTAACTATATATAATCCAAGTCCAGAATGTCCCTTTTCTTTAGAACGTGTAGGATCTCCTTGATAAAATTTCTTGAATATATTTTTTAAATCACCTTGAGAAAAGCCTGGCCCACTATCCTTAATAGTAAATCTAATTTCCTGCTGCTCTATTACTGCCTTGA
>JAYFRK010000250.1:0-4681 GCA_034925975.1 Clostridium sp. | reverse complement strand
TTCTTAAGTCTATTTAATTCATAAAGTGCCTTATCTTTTACTTCCTTAGGTAATTTAGCTTTTTTTATTTTTTTAGCATATTCATCTATTTCTTTTTTGCTCTCGTCATCTTCTCCAAGCTCTTCTTGTATTGCTCTAAGCTGTTCTCTTAGGAAGTATTCCTTTTGGGATTTGTCTATCTTATTTTTTACCTTAAGGCCTATCTTTTTTTCTATTTTTAAAATTTCAATTTCATTTTTTATGATTAATAGTAATTTCTCCAATCTATCATGTACATCATAGGCTTCTAGCAGTTCCTGCTTCTTTTCTTCTTTTAGAGTTAGATATGAACTTATTACATCAGCAAATCTTCCTGGTTCATCTAATTCATCTAGATTTACTAGAACTTCTGATGAAATAGTGTTTGATAGTCTCATATATTCTTCAAATGACTCTTTTACTAATCTAGTTAACGCCTCGCATTTATCATCATCCACGCATTCATTATCTTCTAACTTCTCAACCTCTGTTTTAAAGAAAGGTTCTTTATCTACATACTTAATTAATCTAGCTCTATATTCCCCTTCAACCAATACTCTAATAGTATCTCCTGGAAGTTTTAAAATTTGCTTTATGTTACATATAGTTCCTATACTAAAAATATCTTTTTCTTCCGGTTCTTCAATCTTCGCTTCTCTTTGGGCAGCTAAGAAAATTTCCTGACCATTTAGCATTGCTTCTTCCACTGCTAGAAGAGATTTTTCTCTACCTACATCAAAATGCAATACCATATGAGGAAATATTGTTATACCTCTTAACGGAATTAAAGGAAGAACTCTTAACTGTTTTTCCATGTTTTTCCCCCACTTCTAGATTTAATATTATTGTGGTATATAATGTTCAGATTATTTTATACTATGCTATTATACCCATAAACTGACTTTTTTTCAATTAGTTTAGCAATTAGCTCTTTTATCATTTGCATTAGTATATAGAACTTAATAAAAAATCATTATATAATAACATAGCCACTCTTTACTTCCACTTTAAAGAAAAGCTGAAAACTCAAATCTCAGATTTAGAGTAAAGCACTTTTCCAGATAGTAATGGTAGTATTAGGGCGGCTTAGTTATTAGATAAAAATACTAATTTTTTATACTATAAAGATTCAGCTGTTAGAATATCTACATTAGAATTTGTTTCTAGAACAGCATCCTCTTCTTTTTTAAATTCTTCCATCACTGCTAAGCTAATTACTTCTTTAATATCTACTACTGGAATAATTTTAATATCTTCTTCATTTTTAAATCTATCTTGCCAATTTTCTTTAGGAATAATTACTCGTTTTGCTCCTGCTTTTTTAGCAGCTGATATTTTGGCATTGACTCCTCCTATTGGTTTTACCCTGCCATGAATGGATATTTCTCCTGTCATAGCTACTTTACAATCTATAGGCAAGCCTTTTATAGCACTATATATAGCTGTAACCATACTTATTCCAGCTGATGGGCCATCTACGGGCATTCCTCCTGGAAAATTTACGTGTATATCATATTTATCACAATCTATATTAAATATCTTTTCTAATACTGTTAATACATTTTCAATTGATGCCCTTGCTGTGCTTTTTCTTCTCACTTTTTTATTCGTACTACTTATTTCTTCTTCTTCAACTATACCTGTTATAGTAAGCCTTCCTTCTCTTGATGAAACTTTTACAGCACTTGCCTCTATCTCCATAATAGTTCCCATATTGGCTCCATATACTGCTAGACCATTCACATACCCAACTTGAGATTTTTCTGGTACATTTTTTTCAGGTCTTGGCGAATACTGACCATTTTCTATAATCCATTCTATATCTGCAACTTCTATTGTATCTCTATCCTCATTTAAAGCTATTCCTGACCCAAGTTGAACTAAACTTACAGCATCTCTTCCATTATTAGAGTATTTACCCACCATCTTCTTTGCTTTTTCGTCTATTTTAAATCCAATCTTATCTACAGCATTTTGTACTATAATCTCTATTTCTTCCTGTAAAAGCGCTCTAAAATATACTTCAACGCATCTTGATCTTATTGCTGGACATATTTCTTCCGGATTTCTAGTTGTAGCACCTATAAGCCTAAAATCTGCTGGAAGCCCATTGTCAAAAACTTCCCTTATGTATTCCGGCATATTATTATCCTCTGAATTGTAGTATGCACTATCTAAAAACACTCTTCTGTCTTCCATTACTTTTAGAAGCTTATTCATCTCTATTGGGTGAAGTTCTCCTATTTCGTCTATAAATAGAACTCCGCCATGTGCCTTTGTAACAGCTCCTGGTTTAGGCTGAGGTATACCTGCACTTCCTAGAGGCCCTGCGCCTTGATATATTGGGTCATGAACTGAACCAATAAGTGGATCTGCTATTCCTCTATCATCAAATCTTACAGTTGTAGCATCTATTTCAACAAATTTAGCATTCTCCTTAAAAGGTGATGATTTTCTCTCTTTAGCATATTCCAATACCAGTCTTGCCGCTGCAGTTTTTCCAATTCCCGGTGGTCCATATATTATTACATGTTGAGGATTAGGTCCACAGATTGCAGCTTGAAGTGCCTTTATTCCTTTTTCCTGTCCTATTATCTCTTCAAAGGAAGTTGGTCTACTTTTTTCTGTGAGAGGCTCTGTTAATCTAATGTTTCTCATTATTCTTAACTTTTCCATTTCTTTCTTGTTCTCTCTTGTAACTACCATTTTATTTCCAGTTTGTTCTTTTAAGGCATTGAAAAAATACATTCCCATTATAATTGTAACACCTAAACTGATTACACTTAATATTGAGCCTGACATTATATTATCATCCCCTTTTCTTATAATTTTTAAATACTTCTTCTCTTTTTGTATTTTGTGCAAATAGGGGCAATATATTCTCTATTTAGAATTTTAGTCAAGCTCTTTCTAATAAAATTTTAGAATTCCTCATTAATCCATTAAAATATTATAATTGTATAGAAGCTCATCACTTTGCTTTACTTATAATTTTCCACAAAAGATTAAAGGATAGAGTTGTGTTAGTGCTCTATCCTTTATAATTTAGTTTTTTATATTATGCTTATGCTGTTTCTATTCCTCTTTTCTTTCTCTTACGCTTTTGTTGAGCAATAGCTTGCCTAGGTTCTCCGTCTGTTAGAACTGTTTCTGGCTGCTTTGTCTTTATAGTATTCTCATTTATTATAACTTTCTGAATATCTTCTTTAGAAGGTATATCGAACATTATATCTCTCATTATGTCTTCTATTATAGCCCTAAGTCCTCTTGCTCCAGTTTTTCTTTCTATTGCTTCATCTGCAATTAATTTCAGAGCTTCATCTTCAAATTCTAATTCTACATTATCCATAAGCAATAATTTTTGATATTGTTTTACAAGAGCATTTTTTGGCTCTTTTAATATCTTTACAAGTGCTTCATTGTCTAATAAATCAAGTGTTACAAGTATAGGCAGTCTTCCTACGAATTCAGGTATTAGTCCAAACTTCAGTAAATCTTCTGGAACTATGTTTCTCAATAGTTCTCCTATATCTTTTTTGTCTTTACTTTGAATTTCAGAGCCAAATCCTAATGTAGCTTTTCTTGTTCTCTTCTCTATAATTTTATCTACGCCATCAAAAGCTCCACCACATATAAATAATATGTTTGATGTATTAATCTGTATAAATTCTTGATGAGGATGTTTTCTTCCACCTTGTGGAGGTACTGAAGCAACTGTTCCTTCAAGAATTTTTAATAAGGCTTGTTGTACTCCTTCACCTGATACATCTCTTGTTATTGAAGGGTTCTCAGACTTTCTAGCAATTTTATCTATTTCATCGATGTAGATTATTCCTCTTTCAGCCTTTTCTATATCATAATCAGCATTTTGGATTAACTTTAAAAGTATATTTTCAACATCTTCTCCAACATAACCTGCTTCAGTTAATGTAGTTGCATCAGCAATGGCAAAAGGTACATTAAGAAGTTTTGCTAAAGTTTGAGCTAATAAAGTTTTTCCAGAACCTGTAGGTCCTAAAAGAAGTATATTACTTTTTTGGAGTTCTACATCATCTACATCAACAGCTGCATTTATTCTCTTATAATGATTGTATACAGCTACTGCCAATGATTTTTTAGCATTATCTTGACCTATTACATATTGATCAAGATATTCCTTTATTTCGTTTGGCTTTGGAAGTGAACTAATGTCAACTTGTATATTTTCTTCAAATTCGTCCGCTATAATTTCTGAGCATAAATCTATACATTCATCACATATATATACTCCTGGTCCAGCTATTAACCTTTTCACTTGTTCTTGATTCTTTCCACAAAATGAACACTTTAATTGTTTCTTATCTTCATATTTAGACATTCCAACACCTCACTTAGGTTTATTTCTTTCTAGTTACAACGTCGTCTATTAAGCCATATTCCTTGGCTTCATAAGCCTCCATGAAATTATCTCTTTCAACATCCTTTTTTATTTGTTCTAATGGCTTTCCTGTTCTCTCGCTTAATATTTTATTTAATTTATCTTTTATTCTTAAAATTCTTTTTGCATGAATATCAATATCAGTAGCTTGACCTTGGAATCCTCCTAATGGTTGATGTATCATTATTTCACTATTTGGAAGTGCAAATCTTTTTCCTGGTGCTCCTGAAGCTAAAAGGAATGCCC
>JAYFRK010000425.1:0-11035 GCA_034925975.1 Clostridium sp. | reverse complement strand
TTGTTAAGGTATCTAGAATGGTCTGTTATTATTAAAAAATCTAGTTTATTTTTATAGGCATAATTAAATGCATCAATAGGAATACCTTTTCCTGTTGATAGAGAAGTATGGGCATGTGGTATACCATAGTAAAAATTATATTTATCAAGGGGAGAGGATTTACAGTTAGATGGATTAATTTTAAAGGACCAGCTTATAGTTTTTTTAGAACCATCTAAAAATTTAATTATAAATTTTACTTTGTGTTTACCGCGACTAAGACTTTTGTCAGGTATATAACTAATTATATTTAATGCAACTTTTGGAGTTATCTTTTTACTATCAAGATACATTTTTAGAGAAATTGCATCTTTTAAATAATCTTTATCTAATATTAATAATGATATATTAGGAAGTTTATTATTTATACATGTTCTATCTTGTGGTGTTATTATGAATTTATTAGTAACCATATTGAAATTCTCCTTATTAGTAAAATTTCTTATTTTTATTTTTAAAAATATATATTCTAATAATAGTGTATTTCATTAAATTTATATCTGTGTACCATTAAGAGAATATGTTATAATTTAGATAAAGTTACATAAGTTTCATTTTGGAGGGTTTTTTATGAGGTTAGAATTTATTAGAAACCTTAAAGGCAACGAAATTTTAGCTAAGGATATATTAAGTGTAAATGGAGAAATATTACTTAAGTCAGGTTGTAAAATTAGTAATGGAATAATACCAAAGTTAAAGAAATACGGAATTTTTATGATATATGTTGAAGATGAAAGATTTCATGATATCCCTAAAGAACAGGATCTTACTGAATTGAAGAAGACTACTTTAGAGATAATGCCTAAATTGTTTAATGATCTATTAGATGGAGACAAACACATTTCTACTAAATCAATAGATATGATAGAAGAATTAATTGATGATATAATAGAACAAAATAGTATTAACACTAACTTATATGAAGTTAAGACCTATGATAACTATACATATATTCATTGTGTTGATACAAGTATTATGGCTATTTATCTTGGTGCATGTCTAAAGCTAAACCCTTCTCAAATAAAAGAATTAGGACTTTCAGCTATTCTTCATGATATTGGAAAAATAAAAATATCCAATGAATTAATTAATAAGAGAGATATGCTTACTAAGGAAGAATTTGAGGAGGTAAAAAAGCACACTTTATATGGAAAAGAAATCTTAGAAAAAAGTGGAGTATTTTCAAAAGAAGTTATAGATGGTGTAGTACAGCATCATGAAAGAGTAGATGGGAAAGGATATCCATATGGGCTTAAAGGGTATGAAATTTCAGATTATGCTAAAATAATAACTGTAAGCGATGTTTTTACAGCGGTAAGTGCCAATAGAAGCTACAGAAAAAAATTTGATCCTAAAGAGGCTTATGAACTTATACTAGGCGGAATGGGAAGTGTATTTGATGAAATTGTAATTGATAGATTTAGAAAGAACTTTGCTATTTATCCATTAGGATGCTGTGTAAAACTTTCAAATGGAGTTGAAGGATATATTGTTAGACAAAATAAAAATTTCCCGGATAGGCCTGTAATAAGAGTTGTTTATGATAGTGTGACAATGAATCCTATACAATTTTACGAAGTAGATTTAATGGAAAAATTAACTTTAGCAATTCAATCTGTAGTAGATTAGTAAAGGTATAGTATGCAATATTAAACAGACTGCAGATAAAACCTATATATAGGAGGAATATAAGTGGATGATTTGAGCCAATATGAAAAATCACAGCTTAGCCAAAAAGATTTGGAGGATATTATAGAATCGTCTTATGATGGAATATATATAACTGATGGAAAAGCCAATACTTTAATAATAAACAAAGCTTATGAAGAATTAACGGGTTTAAATAAAGAAGATATGCTGGGAAAGAATATGTTAGATTTAGAGAAAGATGGATATATATCTAAATCTGCAACTTTGATGGTGCTAAAGTATGGTAGAAGTGTCACTATAGAACAAGAATTTAACACAGGGAAGAAGTTGCTAGTATCAAGTAATCCAATATTTGATGAAGATAGACAAATAGCTCTTGTTGTAACTAACGTAAGAGATGTAACATTGCTACTTCAATTAAAGGAGCAGCTAGAAAAAAATAAAGAACTTACAAAAAAGTATTACTCACAAATAGAAGAAATGAAGCTTCAACTTTTACACTCTAATGACATAATTGCAGAAGACGAAAATATGATAAAGACCATAAAATTAGCTAGAAGAGCAGCAAAAGTTAAGACTACTGTGCTGCTAAGAGGTGAGACGGGAGTAGGAAAAGAGGAAATCGCAAAATTAATTCATAAAGAAAGTACTAGAAATGCTAATCAATTTATAGAAATAAATTGTGGAGCTATTCCTCATGCACTTATAGAAGCAGAATTGTTTGGCTATGAGAGAGGAGCCTTTACAGGAGCTAATAAAGAAGGAAAACTAGGACTTTTCGAAATTGCTGATGGTGGAACAATATTTTTAGATGAAATAGGTGACCTTCCTTTAGATATGCAGGTAAAGCTTTTAAGAGTTCTTCAAGAAGAAGAAATATTTAGAATAGGTGGAGTAAAACCTATAAAAATAGACGTTAGAATAATAGCTGCAACAAATAAGAATCTAGAGCAAATGGTAATTGATGGTAACTTTAGAGAAGACCTTTATTATAGATTAAATGTAGTTCCCATAACTATTCCGCCTTTACGAGAGAGAAAAGGAGATATAATACCTCTTGCCAATCATTTTCTAATGAAATTTAATGAAAAACATTCAATGAATAAAATTTTTTCTTCTCAGGTTTTAAAATATTTATTCGAATATAGTTGGCATGGAAATGTTAGGGAGTTAAAAAATATAATAGAAAGACTTGTGATTATGGGAAGTAGTCACAGCATAGAATTTGAAGATTTGCCAAATGAGATTAAGGAATTATACAAAGAAAAAATAATAGACATTAAAGAGAATATAATGCCATTAAAAGATGCTGTGGAGACATTAGAATTTAAACTTATAAATAATTCCTATAAAAAATATGGTAATGTAAGAGATGCTGCAAAAGCACTAAATATTGATGCATCTACTTTTGTTAGAAAGAGAAAAAAATATTCAGAAAGGGATTTGTTGCATAAATGAAATTTGTTGCATATATGCAATGGGCTCATAAAATAAAGATTAAAGAGGATTTTGTTGCTGTTTTGCAACAAAATCCTTATTTGTTATATATGAAAGTTTTACTTATATATAAAGATAAGCCTATATATATTAAGGTATTAACTTAAGAAAATGAAAATGGGAACGGATATTGCTATAAATTACTACATAGATATATATAATACGAATCTGAGAGGATGGGTTAAAAATGTCATTAATGAGTGGAGAACAATATATTGAAAGTTTAAGAAAGCTTAATTTAGAAGTTTATATGTTTGGGGAGAGGATAGAAAGTCCGGTAGACCACCCAATACTTAGTCCTTCAGCTAATTCAGTAAAAGCTACATATGATTTAGCTCAGATGCCAGAGTATGAAGATCTAATGCTTACCACTTCACATTTAACTGGGAAGAAAATAAATCGTTTTACTACCATACATCAAAGCGCAGAAGATTTAGTTAAAAAGGTTAAAATGCAAAGACTTTTAGGCCAAAAAACTGCAGCATGTTTCCAAAGATGTGTTGGTATGGACGCTTTCAATGCTGAATACAGCACTACTTATGAAATAGACCAAGCTCATGACACAAACTATCATGAAAGATTTAAAAAGTTTATGGAGTATGTACAAGAAAATGATTTAACTGTAGACGGAGCTATGACTGATCCTAAAGGGGATAGAGCATTATCTCCAAGTAAGCAAGCAGATCCAGATTTATATCTTAGAGTAGTAGAAAGAAGAGAAGATGGAGTTATAGTTAGGGGAGCAAAAGTTCACCAAACAGGAATATGCAACTCTCATGAAGTATTAGTAATGCCTACAATTGCATTAAAACCAGAGGATAAGGATTATGCCATTTCTTTCTCAGTACCAACTGATTCAAAGGGATTGTTCATGGTTATAGGACGTCAATCTTGTGATACAAGAAAAGCTGAAGAAGGGGCAGATATAGATGTGGGAAACAAGGTTTATGGAGGAGTAGAAGCTTTAACTATATTCGACAATGTATTCGTTCCAAATGAAAGGATATTCTTAGATGGGGAAACAGAATTTGCAGGAATGCTTGTAGAAAGATTTGCAGGATTTCATCGTCAAAGTTATGGAGGATGTAAGGTTGGAGTAGGGGACGTATTAATAGGTGCTACAGCACTTGCTGCTGAATATAATGGAGCAGCTAAAGCAAGCCATGTTAAAGATAAGATAATAGAAATGACTCACCTTAATGAAACATTGTATGCTTGTGGAATAGCTTGTTCCGCTGAAGGTAATAAAACTAAATCAGGCAGCTATCAAATAGATTTATTACTTGCAAATGTATGTAAGCAAAATGTCACAAGGTTCCCATATGAAATAGCAAGACTTGCTGAAGATATTGCTGGAGGATTAATGGTAACTATGCCTTCAGAAAAAGATCTTAGAGATGAGAAAATAGGACCATATATTAGAAAGTATTTAGTAGGTAACGCTAAGATTTCAGTAGAAAACCGTATGAGAGTATTAAGACTTATAGAAAATATAACTCTTGGAGCAGCAGCTGTAGGGTATAGAACAGAGTCAATGCATGGAGCCGGCTCGCCACAAGCACAAAGAATAATGATATCAAGACAATCTAACTTAGAGCACAAAAAGTCCTTAGCAAAAGCAATCGCTAGGGTAAATGAATCTCTCTAAGCTAAGTAGTCTATTTAAAAGAATTCTACTGCTTAAGTTTCTTTTTTATTAATTTGGAATGGAGTGAAATTATGCTTGCAAAAGTGCAGAAAATATTAGATAGAAAAGTGAAACCCCATCTGGCAGAGCATTATGGAGATATAGAACTTATACAAGTTGAAGAGGGAATAGTTAAAATAAAGCTATTAGGACAGTGCAGCGGATGCCCTTGTGCTAAATATACTGTAGAGGATGTAATAGAATCTGCATTAAAGCAGGAAATTCCTGAAATAAAAGAAGTTATACTAGATAATGAAGTAAGCAATGAATTGTTTGATATGGCTAAAGCAATTTTAAAAAAGAAAAATGGAACTATATGAAGACAATGATTTAAAAGGTTGAAAATATAAAGAACAATAGAAAAGACTGCAAAATACTGCAGTCTTTTTAAATGCCAGTGAATTAACTACATCCTGTAGTGGAGCCACAGTCTAGACAAACTTTACAAGTACCATTCTTCATCATCCTTGTACTTGAACAAGTAGGACACGTACTATCATAAAGACGCTCTCCTTCAGCAGGTTTATTTTCAGATTTTGAACTATCATAAGCAGTTTGTAGATTTACATTAAACATCTTTGAAAGATATTCCTGGTCTTTAACCTGACATCTTGTAAAATCCCCTAATTCTATATCGATTATTTTACTTATTAAATCAGAAATAGAGGTTACATACTTAATATAAGGATGTTTTTTTACAAAACCATAAGGCTCATATTTTTGACCTCTTAACATTTTAGCGATATCCTGTGGTGGTACATGATATTGTAGCATTACTGAAATTGATTTTGAAAGAGAATTTAAAAGTCCGGTAATTATAGTTCCTTCTCTATCTGTAGTTATATATATTTCAGATATTTCACCATCGGAATTTCTGTTTACAGTAGTATATATTTTAACATCATCAATTTGTGCAGGATGGGTAGTACCTTGTCGTATACCTATTATTTTATCTCTTCTTGAATAGTGATGCTTTGATTGTAAATCACGTACTTTCTCTAACAATTCAGCGTAACTTAAGTCTTCAAGTCTCTTACTACCATCTTCAGTTAAACTTGTATTAAGAGGTTGACTTGCCTTTGAACCATCTCTATATAGAGTAATTCCCTTTATGCCAAGCTTCCATGAAGACAGTATTACATCTTTAAAGTGATCTACTGTTGCACTTTTAGGAAGATTTACTGTTTTAGATACAGCACCAGAAATAAGAGGAGTAATGGACGCTACTAGTTTTACGTGACCCATTGGTGCTATATATCTTTTTCCACTTCCGCACTTATTTGCAGTATCAAATATTGCTAAATGCTCTTGTTTTAAATGAGGTGCTCCTTCAATTTTTCCATCTATAATTTTTTCATACTCATATCCATTTTCTTCTACGGTCTCTTTTCTCATAATATAATCAACAATATCTTTTATTTGTTCGCTAGTATAACCTAAGTTATCTAGAGAAATCTCTAAAACAGGGTTTACTATAGTCATGAAACCCCCACCAGAAAGTTTTTTGTATGCAACATGGCTGAAAAAAGGCTCAATGGATGTAGCTCCGCAGTCCATAGCTAAAGATATTGTTCCAGTTGGAGCTAAAACAGATACTTGGGCATTTCTATAACCATACTTTTCGCCAGATTCTAATGAACTTTTCCAAACTTCTCTAAGTGTCTTACTAAGATTAGCAAAGTTCTCTTTTTTAAGTATTTCATGATTAACTTTAACTGGATCATAGTTTAACTTTTCATAAGGAGTATCTAAAGCTCCAGCTACTCTACAATGATTTCTAATTACTCTTAACATATATTCTTTATTCATATTATATTTATTAAAACTTCCCACTTCTTTAGCCATTAGTGAAGAAACATAATATGAATGACCAGTTAGTATTCCTATTAAAGAAGATGCTAGATTTCTTGCTTCATCAGAATCATAAGGATAACCTATGGCCATAAATAATGAAGCTATATTTGCAATGCCTAGGCCGGTTGTTCTGAATAAGTAGGTTTTTCTTGCTATATCTTCTGTAGGAAATTGTCCCCAGTGAATAGAAGCTTCTAAGGCAAGTTGAATTAATCCAACCATATGGACGTATCCATTTAAATCAAATTCTTTTGTATCTGTATTATAAAAATTATATATATTAATTGAAGCTAGATTACAAGAGGTATCGTTTAAAAAGGCATATTCACCACATGGATTAGTAGAATTTATTCTATTGTATGGTGCATTGTATTTCCCGTCTTCACCGCAAGGACAAGTATGCCAAGCATTAAATATATCATCAAATTGTGGAGCGGGGTCTGCACATTTCCATGCACATTCATTAAAAGTATCCCACAATTCAGATACATTAAGTTTCTTATTTACGGAACTATCAACTCTACCTTTTAATTCTATGGTTGAATTAGGATCATTTTCAAGATTGCTTACTTTTTCCATAAATTCATCAGAAAATCTAACAGAATTGTTTCCATTTTGTCCAGAAACAGTCTCGTAAGCCTCACCTTCAAAACTAATGTCATATCCCATTTTGCCTAGAGCCCTAACCTTATCTTCCTCTTTAGCTTTCCAGCTTATAAAATCCATAATTTCAGGATGATCTACATCAAGACATAACATTTTTGCAGCACGTCTTGTGGTACCACCAGATTTTATAGCGCCAGCATTTCTATCTAACCCCTTTAGAAAGCTCATAAGTCCAGAGGAAAATCCACCTCCAGAGAGAGGTTCGCCCTTTGCTCTTATAGAAGAGAAATTAGTTCCAGTTCCAGAACCGCCCTTAAATAGCCTAGTTTCAGTTATATACTGTTCAGAAATAGAATGCAATCCTAAAAGTTTATCCTCTATAGAAAGTATAAAACAAGCTGATGCTTGAGTTCGTGTATATGCATCATTGCTTTCTACAACCTTATTTTCTGTTTCATCATAATAGAAGCTACCGTTTTTTGAACCTTTTATCCCATAAGATAATGCAAGTCCTGTATTAAACCATTGTGGTGAATTAGGTGCATACATTTGGTTTAATAATCCATAAACCATCTCATCATAGAAAATTTCAGCTTCTTTTTCTGTTGTAATTAGCTTTTCATCTTTCAATGCTTCACACCAGAAATTTACTAATCTGTGGGCAACCATTTTCATACTATTTTCATACCCAAGCTTGTTAGGTACACCAGCTCTTCTAAAATATTTTGAAGCTATAATATCACAAGCATTTTGTGAATAATGCTCAGGAAATTCTAAATTTTTCATGTCCACTAAGGTATTTCCAGTTTTATAATCCTTTAAAACTACATCTACTTTTTTCCAATTGAATAAGTCATAAACAGTCTTTGAATTGTCTTTTTCCAACTCTTTGGTATAATATCTATTGATGATCTTTAATATAGAGCTCATATGAATCCTCCTAAACAATACTATATGTAGTTAGTTATTTAATGAAAAATACTACATGTAGTATTATATAGTAAAAGTAGGTAATGTTCAAGAAGAATATTTGTAAAATATTTACTTGACAATCAAAAACCTAATAAAATAGCAGACTTTATGTTAAAAAATTTTTTTGTATGTAAGTTTTTAACATAAAAGTAGAGTACAGAAAAATAGCGGCATGTAAGATTACTACAGTAAATACTAATATGACTTCAACAGGCTTCGCCTAAAACCCTGGTACCCTAATCGGATTAAGCACCCTGCGCTCTCTTTTAGGAGCCTGTAGATATAGTACTTACTACAGTTAGTAAATTAGATACAGTTTAAATAGTAGTTGATATTACAATTATTGGTATATATATAATATAAGTAATAGAGGCCTTAATTTACCCAATTTAAGGTGCTAAAAGTCAGAAGGTGTATAATTCATTAAGAGAATTTTGAGCAAGTTCTAGAAGTTCTTAGTTTGTGAATTTAAAAATTACCGTAATTCCCACCTAGGACGGGTGGGAGCCAGGACTGCAGCAGGACGCTGCATAGACTGGGTAGAAAATTTTTAAAGGCACAAACTTAGAACTTCTTAACGTAGCGAAGATTCTCTGTTGAATTATATACTTTCGATTTTTAGCACCTTACTCTGTAGTTACCAAGGTCGCTATTTTGTAGCACTTTACTTTTATTTAGATTTTTTAAATAACTTAATAATTTCATTAAATAGTAACGGCATTAAGCTTAAAATTATTACCCAAAGCCAATCATATGAATTTAATCTATATACATTAAATATATTGGCAAGTATAGGTACATATAAAATAATGTTCTGAAGCAGTATACCTAATATTATAGATATTATTAGAAGTTTATTACTAAATAATCCTAAACTAAATATGGACTTTTTTGTACTTCTCATATTTAGCGAATGTATAAGTTCAGAAATACTCATTACCATAAAAGCCATGGTTTGTGCATGCATAAGAGAATTTGAATATTTTTTCATGCCAATAAAAAATGCAATTAATGTTATAACTCCTATTAAAGCTCCATTAAAAAGTAAATTCCATAAGGAGCCTGCGAAAATACTCTCTTTAGGACTTCTTGGTTTTTCTCCCATGACACTTTCATCCTTAGGATCAACGCCTAAAGCAAGTGCAGGGAGAGAGTCAGTGACAAGATTTATCCATAAAATGTGTATTGGTCTTAATGGAGTAGCCCATCCAATAACTATAGCTATAAATATAGCTATTATTTCCCCCATATTACAGGAAAGTAAAAATAAAATAGATTTCTTAATATTTTTGTATATGTTTCTACCTTCTTTAATAGCAGAAACTATGGTTGAGAAGTTGTCATCAGTTAATATCATATCTGAGGCACCTTTAGCAACGTCTGTACCAGTAATGCCCATTGCCACACCTATATCTGCTATTTTCAGTGATGGGGCATCATTTACGCCATCACCAGTCATGGATACAATATTCCCCTTAGATTTAAATGCCTTAACAATATTAACCTTATGCTCAGGGGAAACTCTTGCAAATACTTTTAATTTATCTATTCTTTCGTTAAGCTCTTCTTGAGTTAAATCATCTATTTCAGAACCGGACATAATTTCTTCAGAGTTTTTAGTTATATCTAATGCCTTAGCAATTGCAAAAGCAGTATCTTTATGGTCACCAGTTATCATTACAGTAGATATTCCAGCCTTTTTACATAAAGCTATAGAGTCTTTTACTTCAAGTCTAGGAGGGTCAATCATACCCACTAAACCAATGAAAGTTAGATTACTTTCAAGAGTGTCTATTTCAACGTGTGAATTAGACATTTTTTTAAAAGCAGAACCTAAAACTCTTAGTGCTTCGCTAGACATATCAGAAGCAAATGACAATATAGTACTTTTTAATTCTTCTGTTAAAGGAACTATATTGCCATCTATATAAATATTAGAACATATTTTTAAGAGGTTATCAGTTGCACCTTTAGTCATTACGTAAAATTCATTTTCATATTTATTAACTGTGGTCATAAGCTTTCTATCAGAATCAAAGGGAACTTCATCTATTCTTTTATGGTTTTCTTGCAAATCATCTTTAAATATATTAAATTTAACTCCAGCGTTTAAAAGAGCTATTTCAGTAGGGTCACCAGTGGTATTTTCTTCAGAATAGGTAGCATCGTTGCATAGTACTAGATTTTCTACTAATAATCTATGGGCAGAATTATCTATATTTAAATTTTCTATATCATCGAAAATATTGTCAGCATAAAACTTTGTAACAGTCATTTTATTTTGGGTAAGTGTTCCTGTTTTATCTGAACATACAATATTTACAGAACCTAAGGTTTCTACTGCGGGTAGTTTTCTTATAATTGCATTTTCTTTAATCATTCTCTGCACACCTAAAGCAAGCACAATTGTTACAATAGCAGGAAGACCTTCAGGAATGGCAGCAACAGCTAAGCTAATAGAGGTTAGGAATAACTCAAGTAAATCTCTACCTTGTATAAAGCCTATTATAAAAATCACTGCACAAATAGCTAAAGCTGCTATACCTAAAATTTTTCCAAGTTGTTCTAGCCTTCTTTGGAGGGGAGTAAGTTCCTTTTCATTATCTTTTAGCATAGATGCTATTTTACCTATTTGTGTATTCATAGCTGTGCTTACAGCTACTCCGACACCTCTACCATTACTAACCAAAGTAGACATAAAAGCCATATTTTTTTGGTCACCTAAAGGAG
>JAYFRK010000020.1:0-2609 GCA_034925975.1 Clostridium sp. | reverse complement strand
AGTTCAAAAAGTTAAGAGCTCAGGGAAAAGTATATATATTCATATAGACTTAATGGAAGGGTTAGCAAGAGATGCTTTTGCAATAAAGCATATAAGTGAAAAAGTAAAGCCAGATGGAATAATTACAACTAAGTCTAGTATGATAAAAATAGCTAAGGAAATGGGTATATTTACTATACAAAGATTGTTCATGATAGATAATTTGTCTTTAAATAGCGGAATAAATTCTATACATAGTATAAGACCAGATGCGGTAGAAATAATGCCTGGAATTATGCCTAAGATAACAAAAAAGATAAGCAGCGAGGTTAGAGTTCCTGTAATTGCTGGGGGATTAATTATTGACAAAGAAGATGTAATTGAAAGCCTTAAGGCAGGAGCTATGGGCATATCCACTAGTAAAGAGGAAATATGGGATATGTAAACTTATAGTGCAGCAAAATGGCGGCCTTGGCAACTACGGAATAAGGTGCTAAAAATCGAAGTTATATAATTCAACAGAGAATCTTCGCTTCGTCAAGAAGTTCTAAGTTTGTGCCTTTAAAAATTGCCTACCCAGTCCTATGCATCGTCCTGATGCAGACCTGGCTCCCGCCCGTCCTGGGCGGGAATTACGGTAATTTTTAAATTCACAAACTAAGAACTTCTAAGACTTGTTCAAAATTCTCTTAATGAATTATACACCTTTTGACTTTTAGTACCTTAAAGTTGGCAAATCAAGGCCGCTATTACTTATACTATATATATGAATAATTATAATAGTAACTGATATTTAAACTGTAGTTAATTTATTAACTATAGTAAGTATTATATTAATTGACTTATTAGAGAAGCGCAGAGCGCTTAACCCGATGAGGGTGTTAGGGTTTTAGGCGAAGTCTGTTGAAGTTATACTAGTATTTTCTGATTGCAATTAATTAATGTATATTAAATAAAAGATAGGCTATTTTGTAGGATGCTTTGTTTATAGACTGTTTTGAAAAATGCCAACATGCTATCGCATTTATTTATAGTAATTTTTTAAACTGTACTCAATAATACTTACTTAGTAACTTTACAGTGTGGCTACGCCATGCAAAATGATTATAATACTACACTTTAGGAAATATGTTCATGGCATGCCATATATTACTCCTTGAAGCCTGCCATTTAGGTGTTATACACTTATATTAACAAAATATTAACATTTAAAACAAAGGAGGAAATATGGTGAACAGTTACAAAAGATTAATATCCAGGCTTTTAGTGGCTTTTTTTATTGTTACAGTGATTCCAACACAAGCATTTGCAGAGACACTAAATGGTAAACAAGCCTATGTAGAGCCTGAATTTAAGGAAACAGAAGTTAAAACTAAAAATCCCCCTAATATAGTTAAAGAGGTGGAAGAAAAAAGAGAAGAAAACATAAAACACTTTTTGCTTGAAGACAATACATATGAAGCAGTAATATACGAAGAGCCGGTTCACTACAAGGAAAACGGCAAGTGGCAGGATATAGACAATACTTTAGTGGAAGCTAAAGATGATCAAGGCAACAGTATATTAGAAAACAAGAAAAATGACTTTAAGGTTAAAATAGCTAAAAAGTCTAACTCAGAAAAGTTGATAAGCATAAACAAAGATAAATATGAAATATCTTGGAAAGTAAGCAAAATCAAGAAAAATTATGAACCAACAAATACTTCTGAAACTACTGAGAAGACAGTGGAAGAAGAAAAAGCTGAAGACACAGAAACTACTAATACAGAAGAATCTACTACTGAAGCTTCAAGTAATGAAAATAGCATTGAAACCTCTAGTAATAAAAAAGAAGAAGTAAAAACAGTAGAAAGCAATAGTACAGATGAAGAATATCCTATTGCAGAAGTTGAAGGTAAGGTAGTATCTTCAAATACAGAAGAGAATAAATCACTA
The DNA here is from genome assembly GCA_034925975.1 of Clostridium sp. Taxonomy (GTDB): domain Bacteria; phylum Bacillota; class Clostridia; order Clostridiales; family Clostridiaceae; genus Clostridium_H. Next base: position 695 of record JAYFRK010000020.1, on the reverse strand, counting down.
CTAAGTTTAGCTAAAAGTCAAAACAATGATGAAGATAAAAAGATTTTAAAAAATATAAATTCAAAGGTTAAGTACGAAAACATAGAGAATAAAGTAAATCTAGAGTACGATATCACATCAAAAAAAGTTAAAGAATCTATAGTTTTAAATGAGAGAGTAGATAATCCAAACTTCCAATTTACTTTAAAAGCTAAAAACTTAATTGCAAAATTAAATAAAGATAAAAGCATAAGTTTTTACGACAATGTAGAAAACTCAAAGCTTATATATACTATGCAAGCTCCATTTATGTGTGACAGTAAAGGAGAAATAAGTAAAGACATAGAAGTTACTTTAGAAGAAAAAGGAACTGATTACATATTAAATATACTGCCAAATAAAGAATGGCTGGATAGTGCAGATAGAGCTTATCCTATAGTCATTGATCCAACGGTAGAAACTTCTCAAAATATTAATGATATACATGATAGCTATGTAGCAGAGGGAGTACCAAATTTAAATTATGGAGGAGTAGAATTTCTACAGGTTGGAAATGGTTCAACTACAAGCAGAAATAGATCATTTATTTCTTTTGATTTACCTACAATTAAATCAACAAATGTAATAACTCATGCTTACTTATATTTATGGCTAAACCAATCAAATTCAACTCCAACACAAATAGATGTTCATAAGGTACTAGCACCATGGACTTC
>JAYFRK010000125.1:0-4342 GCA_034925975.1 Clostridium sp. | reverse complement strand
TGGCACATCCAAAAAGAAAGACATCAAAAGCTAGAAGAGATTCAAGAAGAGCTCAAACTTTTAAATTAAGTTTACCAGGAGTGGTTGAATGCCCACAATGTCACGAAATGAAGCTTGCTCATAGAGTTTGCAAAGAATGTGGATATTATAATGGTAAAGAAATAGTTTCTAAAGAAAACTAAGAAAAGAAAGTCAAATGACTTTCTTTTTTTGAATTCACTATATATTATTTATTTGTTTTAACTTTTAATATTTGTAATTATTAAAATCTAAAGTGAGGTAAAGATTATGAAGATTGCTGTAGATGGAATGGGAGGAGACTATTCACCACACGCTATAATTGAAGGATGTATAGATGCTTCCAAAACATACAAGAATTTGGAAATCATAGTTACTGGACCTAAAGATTTATTAAACAAAGAATTATCTAAACATGAATATAATAAAGAAAAAATAACTATACTAGATGCTAGAGACATAATTAGTAATAATGAACATCCTGTAATGGCTATACGCAGAAAAAAAGATTCTAGCTTATATAAGGCCTTAGAATTAGTAAAAAACAATACCGCTGATGCTGTTATATCGGCAGGAAGCACTGGTGCCTTTTTAGCTGGAGCAACTCTTGTAATTGGAAGAATAAAAGGCGTTAATAGGCCTGCGTTAGCTCCTATAATGCCTGGTAAAAACGGTCCTTTTATGATTATTGATTGTGGGGCCAATGCTGAGTGTAAACCTATTAATTTGGTTCAGTTTGCTTTAATGGGGGAGACATACTTTCAAAACATATTAAAAATTGATAATCCTAGTGTAGGACTAATAAATATTGGCTCTGAAGAAGAAAAAGGTAATGAACTAACAAAAGAGGCACATCAACTCTTAAAACAAACTAATCTTAATTTTGTTGGAAACGTAGAACCTAGAGAAATTCCAGAGGGAAAAGTTAATGTTTTAGTATGTGATGGATTTATAGGGAATACAGTTTTAAAAATGTATGAAGGAGTTGCAGGAACTATTTTTTCAACTTTAAAAGATGAAATAATGTCATCTTTTAGAACAAAACTAGGTGGTGTTATGCTTAAACCTGTATTTAATAAGTTTAAGAAGGATTTTGACTATAAAGAATATGGTGGAGCAGCCTTTTTAGGAGTAGATGGTATATGCATAAAAGCCCATGGAAGCTCAGATGCTAAAGCTATAAAAAATGCAATAAGACAATCAATAATATTTTATGATAATAATATAATTGAAAAAATAAAGGGACATATTGAAGAGAAAATGGTATAAAGCTATTTCTAAATTAATATTATCTTATTGACGATGTATAAGTTATGTAATATTATCATATTGTAGAATTTTTATAGGAGGTGAAACAAAATGGTATTTAATAGAGTTAAAAAAATTATTGCAGACCAACTTGGTCTTGATGAAAATACAATAACAATGGACTCATTATTTGTGGACGACTTAGGTGCTGACTCTTTAGATGTAGTTGAACTTATTATGGCGTTAGAGGAAGAATTTGATATTGAGATACCTGACGAAGATGCAGAAAAAGCAACTAAAGTTGGAGATGTAGTAGAATATATAAGTTCTCATATTGAAGAATAATGACAAGTCCCGTAATATAACGGGACTTTAAATTTAGTAGAAAATAGAGGAGTTGTTTAGATGAAAGAAGATAGAAAAAAAATCCTCAATAAATTAGAAAATATACTTAATATTAAGTTTAATAATATAGAGCTTTTAGATATAGCACTTTCACATAGTTCCTGTATAAATGAAAATAAAAATACTCAATCAAATGAAAGATTTGAATTTTTAGGCGATTCCATACTTCAGCTATGCATATCTGAACTTCTATTTAATAAGTATAAGGATAAACCAGAAGGATTCCTAACAAAAAAGAGAGCGCTTATTGTATGTGAAAACTCATTATATAATGTTGCTGCTAAATGGGATATAGGTAAATATATCAATATGAGCAAAGGTGAAGAAATGACTGGTGGAAGGACTAGAGTATCTATCTTAGCAGACTGTGTAGAAGCAATCATAGCTGCAATATATCAGGACCAGGGTTATAAAAGCGCAAAAAAGTTTATCACCTACAATTTTGAAGATATAATAAAAAAAGCAGATAGTGATGAAATAATATTGGATTACAAAACTAAATTACAAGAGACTATACAAGGATTTGGAGATTATAATATAGAATATAATTTATCAGGATTTGAGGGCCCACCTCATAGAAGAAAGTTTTTTACCGAAGTTGTAGTACACCCATTGGTTAGAGGTGTTGGTGAGGGATATAGTAAAAAAGAAGCTGAACAAAATGCTGCAAAAGAAGCTTTAGAAAACTTGGGGGATGTAAATGAGTAATACACACTATATAATACCAATATTTGTTCCACACGAAGGGTGCCCGCATAACTGTGTGTTTTGCAATCAAAACAGTATAACAGGGACATCTAATGTAGTAACGCCAGAATTTGTTGACGAAACTGTAAAAGAATATTTAAAGACAATAGATAAAAGAAATGCAACTTTAGAGATTTCTTTTTTTGGTGGAACATTTACAGCTATTAATATAGATAAACAAAAGCAGTTATTAAGTGTTGCAAAAAAATATAAAGAAGGTGGAGTTATAGATTATATCCACTTATCTACTAGACCAGATTATATAAATGATGAAATACTTACAAATCTTAAGGAATATTCGGTTGATATAATTGAGCTAGGAGTTCAATCATTAGATGATGAAGTACTATTAAAATCAGGTAGAGGTCATACTAGTGAAGATGTGTTTAAAGCTTCAAAACTAATTAAGCAGTATAACTTTACATTAGGGCATCAAATTATGTTAGGACTTCCAAGTGACAATTTTAATAAGGATATATATACTGCTAAAAAGGTTGTAGAAATGAAGCCTGATATAGCCAGAATTTATCCAGCTTTAGTAGTAAAAAATACTCCTATGGAGAAAATGTATAAGTTGAATATTTACAAACCTTATAGTTTAGAAGAAGCAGTTGATATAAGTAAACTAATATATTCAATGTTCCAAGCAAATAACATAAATGTAATAAGAATAGGTTTACAACCTACAGAAGAAATAAATTATGGTAAAGAATTAGTTGCTGGACCATTTCATCCTTCTTTCAGAGAACTCGTAGAAGGAAGTCTATATAATGAAATAATATTAGAGAATCTACAAGAATATAATGAAAAAAATATTAAACTTTATATAAATGGTAAAGATATATCAAAATTATATGCGTATAAGAAAAAGTTTTTTAATGACACATTGAAACAAATTAGAACAAATAAGTTGGAAGTTTTACAAGATAATAGTATAGAGAGAAATACATTTATGATAAAATTTGATGAAACGTGTAAAAAGATAGTTATAAAAGAATACTTAGAAATTAAGTACAAAGAAGGATATTTAAATATTATATAGAATATATTCCCTATAAAGGATGCAATAATATGCAATAATAATTTTTGTAGGGAGGATTAAAAATGGAAGTATTAAAAGTATCAGCTCAATCTCAACCAAAATCAGTAGCAGGGGCACTTGCAGCCGTTTTAAGAGAATGTGGAACTGTAGAAGTTCAAGCTGTAGGTGCAGGAGCAGTAAATCAAGCAGTTAAAGCTTTAGCGATCACAAGAGGATTTGTCGCACCAAATGGAATAGATTTAGTAGTTATTCCCGCATTTTCTCAAATATCAATTGATGGAGAAGAAAGAACAGCTATAAAGTTTATAGTAGAACCTAGATAATAATAAATCAAGCCGTGCTCAGCACGGTTTTTTATTTTCTTTATTGCAAATGTATAATTGATATTTATAGTAATATGATTTAAAATTATAAAGGTGAAAATAATAGATTTATAGGGTTGTAGTGTACAACCTTTTATTTCTTTGTAAATTAAGATAAATATTGTATATAATTTTTAATTTTATATAAATAGTTTAGTACATAACAAAATTACAAATAGGAGAGATACTTATGTTTTTGAAGTCACTTGAGATAAGAGGCTTTAAATCTTTTGCTGATAAAACAGAACTAGTTTTTAAAAATGGAATAACTGCAATAGTAGGGCCTAATGCCAGCGGTAAAAGTAATATATCTGATGCAGTGAAATGGGTTTTAGGAGAACAAAGCGTAAAAAACTTAAGAGGAGGAAAAATGCAAGATGTAATTTTCTCCGGAACTGAATTCAGAAAGCCAGTTGGACTAGCCCAAGTAACCCTTGTCCTGGATAATAGCGATGGTGAATTGCAAATAGACTATTCTGATGTAACAATAATGAGAAGAATATATAGATCAGGAGAAAGT
>JAYFRK010000299.1:0-10836 GCA_034925975.1 Clostridium sp. | reverse complement strand
TTTTCAGTTTGTTCTATTTTTTCTTCCTTCATCAATCTTCCTACAGCCCTTTTAAATGCAGCTTTACTTATTTTTAATCTATCCTTTATCTGCTCAGGACTACTCTTATCATTAAGTGGAAGCAAACCATCATATTTTTTAATCTTTTCTATAATCATCTCAGCGTCATTGTCTATTTGTTTATAGGCAACTTCTCTTGAAGATAAGTCAAGTTTTCCATCTTCTCTTACTCTTATAACCCTACATTCAACTTCTTCTCCGACTTGTGCTTCTTTATATGATTCGCTCCTTGGTATTAATCCTCTATATTTATTATCTACTGCAACCAATAATCCAAGTTCTGGATTAACTGAATAAACTGTTCCTTTTACCCATTCATCCTTTTTATAAGGACTATCTGTTTGTAAAAATTTAGATATAAATGTAGTAGCAGTTAGTCTTCCTGTCTTATCTACATAAATTCCAACAAGATATTTTTTCCCTGGATATACTGCATACTTTTGTTCCTTAAAAGGAAGTAGTACATCTCTTTCAAGTCCAATATCTAAAAAAGCTCCTATTCTTGTAGTATCCTTTACTTCCAAAAGTGCTAATTCACCAGCTTGAACTAGAGGCGTTTTCCTTGTTGCTATAAGCCTATCTTCAGAATCTCTATATATAAATACTTCTACTTCATCCCCAGGCTGTATATTATCTGGAAGCTGATTATTAGGTAGTAATATGTTATCTCCTTGTTCTCCTGTACCTGCATCTAAATACGCTCCTGCTTTAGCAATATTTGAAACCTTTAAAGTTTGAATTTTTCCTAACTCTACCATATTTTATTTCCACCTTTACATTTAAAGTTTGTTCTTTAGCATATTATTATTTTAATTCTTTTTCAACATACTATGTACTAATAAATTGGATAATTATATTATTATAAACCAAATTTAATTGTAATCTAGATATCTATTGATAGTCAATGCTATGGTTTAATATATTTTATTTAACTTTTTAGCCAACATGGTCATATAATAGCATTAAACTTATATTTTGAAATAGTCTTTGTTTATTGGCTCTGTTTTATAGGTCATCAACAATCTCTTAAAACATAGCCTATTTCCTTAATCAAATTTTTGTTGTATAATGGATTCTAAAAACTATTATGCTATTACATACTATATTATCATAATTTTATAAAAGGAGGGACTCATATGGGAAAATCAGTAGCAGCTTTTTTCGACATTGATGGTACATTATATAGAGAAGGTATGATAACTGAAATATTTAAAAAATTCATAAAATCAGATATTATTGAGTCTGAACGTTGGTACAATGAGGTTAGAGATTATTATATAAAATGGGATAAAAGAATAGGTAATTACGATGATTATCTAATAAAAATGGCAGACATTTATATCGAAGCTGTAAAAGGCCTTCATAGGACCCAAGTAGAATTTATAGCTAAAAATGTAATCAAAGAAAAAGGAGATAGGGTTTATACCTACACTCGAGATATGATATCTTGGCATAAAGCTCAAGGCCATAAGGTTATAACCATATCTGGAAGCCCCATAGAGCTTGTTGGTGAAATGGCTTTAAAGCATGGTTTTGATGACTATATAGGAACAAAATATTTAATGGATGAAGAGCACCATTATACTGGCAAAATAATTCCTATGTGGGATAGAGAAAATAAAAAGAAAGCTATAGAACTCTTTATAGATAAATATGATATTGATTTATCTCAAAGCTATGCTTATGGTGATACTGCTGGAGATTTTACTATGTTAAAAGAAGTTGGAAATCCAACAGCTATAAATCCTACCCGTGAACTTATAAATGAACTGATGAATGATCCAGTTACACGTGATAAAGTGAAAATTGTTGTAGAGAGAAAAGACGTTGTCTATAAATTAGACTCTCACACTTTGAAAATTTGATTTTTGTAAAATTAGAGGTTATTTCAATTAAACACTGCTTGAAATAACCTTTAATTAATTTCAACTTAACTCTAAATCCCAATTTGCCCACTCTAAACTTCTCATTAGCTTATTACATTTAGGCAAAAGTCTACAAATTCTTCTAAATTATTATTCATTCCGTTTTCTAAAAACACAAAATTAAACTCTCTAAAGAATCTAACCTGGTTTAAACTTTTATCGACTACAGGTAAAACTTTAATTACTCCTAGCTCGCATTCTCTCCTTATGGCTTCTTTAGATATTATCGTATATCCAAGGTTAGCTTCTACAAGAGATTTTATAGCATCGATACTTCCTACTTCCATGTATATATCTAGCTCTTTCATACTATAGCCTTTATTGAGTAGTATATTTTCAAAATATTTTCTTGTACCAGATCCTTCTTCTCTTAAAATTAATTTTCCACCATATAAAACTTCATCTATTTTGACATAATCTTTTTTCATAAAATTACTACTTGAGGAAACAGCCAAGACCATCTCATCATCCTTTAACTTTTTATATTTAAATTTACTTCTATCAAAGGGCCCTTCTACTATTCCTAATTCTAATTCTTCTTTTAATAATTTTTTTAATATTTCTTCTGTATTATTTACTGTTAATATAATATCAATATTAGGGCACTTTTCTTTATATTTTCCAATAATTTGTGGTAATATATATCCTCCTATAGTAAGGGTTGCTCCTATGTTATATCTTTTATGGATAGATGATTTATTTCGAAGCTTTTTATATAAATTTCTATCCTTAAGTTCCATTTCCTTAATATGCTTAAAAAGTTCTTCTCCCTCTTCTGTAAGCTCTATATTTCGCCCTACTTTCTTAATTAAATTTACTCCATAGTGCTCCTCTAAAAATTTAATATGCTGAGATACAGCTGGTTGAGTTAAATTTAAAATTTGCGCAGCCTTAGTGTAGTTTTTGATTTTTGCCACTGTTAAAAATGTAATTAATCTTGTATCTAACATAATGTTCTCCCGACTCTAATTAATAATAGCTAAAATGTATTTTATACGATATAATATTTATCGGTGATTAAAATGTGTTATGTATATATTCTTAAATGTTCTGATAATACTTTATATACTGGTTGGACTAACAACTTAGCTAAGAGAATAGAAACTCATTCAAAAGGCAATGGATCAAAATATACTAGAGCCAGACTTCCTGTGGAACTTGTTTACTTCGAAGAATATAATGATAAAATATCTGCTCAAAAAAGAGAATATGCAATTAAACAAATGACTAGGAAAGAAAAGCTAGAGCTAATTGCTAGTCTTTAAAAAATCTATACAAGCTGTTCTATAACTCCTTGTTTTATACTAATACTTCTATCCCCTAATAGCTGTGCTTCATTATTATTATGGGTTATTAATATAATATCCATTTTTATTTTCTCTTTAAACTCAAGAAATTCCTTATATATTACATTTCTTGTATCACTGTCTAATGCTGAAAAAGGTTCATCAAAAAGTAGCAGTTTAGGTTTTGTTACTAAAGCCCTTGCTAGTGCAACTCTTTGCTTCTCCCCTCCTGATATTTCACTTGGAAATCTATTTTTTAAATGTTCTATCTTTAAGTTTTCTTCTATGTATCTAGCATAACTAACGTCTTTTATCACCCTACTTACTAAGCCAAAATGTATATTTTCTTTTACTGTCATATGGGGAAACAATGCATAGTTTTGAAAAACGTATCCTATATTTCTATCCTTTATAGGTAAATTTATATTATCACAAAATGAAAAAACTTTTCTATCTCCAATAACTATTTTACCTCTATCAGGAGTATTAATTCCAGCAATGCAGTTAAGTATTGTGGTTTTTCCAGATCCTGAAGGTCCTTGTATAACAAGAACTTCTCTATGGACATTAAAAGTAATATCCAAATTGAAATAATTTAACTTTTTAAATATATTAATATTAACCATATATATCACCTAATTTTACTTATAATGTCTTTTCTTCATCCAGCTGTTAAGACTATATATTAGTATAAAGCTGAATGCTACAACTATACACATTAAGGTATTTGCAGTTCTTGTGTCTCCACCTTCAACGGCAAAATATATTGCCAATGGTATAGTTTCTGTTTTCCCAGGTATATTACCTGCAACCATAAGGGTTGCACCAAACTCTCCCAAAGCCCTTGCAAATGAAAGAACAATACCGCTTACTATACCTGGCCATGCCAAAGGTATTGTTACTTTCCAAAACACTCTTCTCTCACTAGCCCCAAGAGTTCTTCCTGCATTTTCATAAATTGAATTCACATTTAAAAATGCGGATTTACAACTTTGATACATTAGTGGTAATGAAACAACGGTTGCAGCAATGCAAGCTGCAACCCAAGTAAAAACAAGTTTTATACCAAATGTATTATAAAGTACTTTCCCTAAAAATCCTCTTTTTCCTATTAAAATTAATAGTCCATATCCTGTCACAGAGGGAGGCAATACCATAGGTAATATAACTAAAACCTCGAGAAAATCCTTTCCCTTAAAATTATATTTTGTAAATATCCTAGCTAAAAGTATTCCCAAAACAAGTGTAACTGCAGTTGTAATCAAAGCCACTTTTACTGATATAATTATGGGACTTAATATCATTCTATCTACCTACTTTACATTAACATTAAAACCGTATTTCTCAAGTGTTTGTCTTGAAGTATCTGTATTTAAATAATTCATAAATAATTCTGAAAAAGCTTTATGTTTACTTGTTGAAATAATTGCCTCTGGGTAAACTATAGGTTTGTGAGTTTTTTCTTCAAAAGTCTCAACTATTGAACTATTTTTTAAAGTGGTTGCATCAGAATTATATACAATTCCTGCTGCTACCTCTCCTTTCTCTACGTATGCTACTACTTGTTTAACGTCCTTAGCATATACAATTTTATTACTTAACTTGTCCCAAATTTTTAAATATGTGAGGCTGTCCTTTGCATATTGGCCTGCGGGAACACTTTCCGGTTCTCCTACGCTTATTTTTATATCTTTATCTACTAAATCTGAAACAGTTTTAATTTTGTCTTTATATTCATTTGGCACTATTAACACAAGTTTATTGCTAAGTAAATTTTTTCTACTATCTTTTTCAATAAGATTTTTACTTTGGAGAGCATCCATTTGTTTTACTCCTGCTGAAATAAATACATCTGCTGGCGCTCCTTCCTCAATTTGCTTTTGTAGTGCTCCTGATGAACCAAAATTAAAATTAAGTTTAATGTTTTTATCTTTTTCAAACTTTGGCTGAATTTCATTAAGTGCTTCTCTTAAACTAGCAGCAGCACAAATTGTAATGCTTATCGACTCATTTATAGATGTTTCTTCTGCCTTATTAGAAGAACATCCTGTAAAATATAATGTACTGAGTAAAGCAGCCGTAATCAAAAAAAACTTTTTCATAATAATATCCTCCATTTCATAATCTGTAAAAACCTTACTCTACAATAAGTATAATGTCCTTGGTAATTATTGTAAATACATTTTTCCATTTAACCATTTTATTTCATGCAATACTTTCAGCTTTATTTACCATACTATATATAGAAGGTTTCTACCTACTTTTTAGATATACTGGAGATGTTTTAATATGTATATATTTTCAATTTTATTATTTCTAATACTATTAATTTTTGAACTACTAGCTATAATCCCATTAAAGATTAAAGTTATAGTTAACTCTGAAGAATTACCCAATTTTTGCTTTAAAGCATCTTGGTTAGGTTCTTTCTTTAAAGGCATAGTAACTAGAGAAAATAATACAATGTTTCTAACAGTATATTCATTTAACACTAAAGTTTTTAAGAAAGAATTAAAAAGCAATTCAAATGGATATATTGATAAATTGAATTTTATAAAAACCTTAAGAGTTAACTTTATTGATGTGAAAGTTTCTTATGGCTTTCAAGATCCATCTATTACCGGTATGTTATGTGGAGCTGTAGATTTAGTTTCAAGTTATATAAATTTAGATACATTATATAACGATTTTGATTTTTATTCAGATCATGACTACTTTAATATTAACGTATTAGCTAACATTAACATGATAAATTTGCTTGTAACAATATTTAAATACAATAAAAAAACTAAAGTAAGCCCAATATATGGAGCTAAGTAAAAACAAAGGAGGAAATTAATATGAATGAAGATAAATTATTTTCAGATTTAAAAAACTTTTCAAAGACAGAATCTGTACTTGGAGACCCGCTTGCTATTGGAGATAAAACTTTAATTCCTGTAATGTCTGTAACAGTTGGTTATGGCAGCACTCCTAGCATAAGTAAAAATCAGCAGTCAAACAATTCAAATGGTGTTGGGCTAGGAGCTAGATTCGCCACAAATGCTGTTATAGTTGTAGAAAAAGATTCAGTATCTATGTTATCTGTAAATGAGAAAAACAACCTTAGCCAATTAATGAGCAATATTCCTCAAACATTAATGAATATGGGACAAAACGCAATGCAGCAAGGGCAACAACAAGGTGGTCAAAGCGGTCAGCAGGGACAACAAAATACTTCTACTAACACAATGCAAGGCATGCCTAAAAATCAACAAAGTCAATAAAGCACTAAGAAAATATTTAATCATAAAAAATACTGGTTAATAATTTTAGCCAGTATTTTTATTGATAATTATTTTGATCCAAGGTCAGCTATAGAACGGCAAATTCATATATTTTTTATCTATATTTTCTTCTTTAAAAGTACAGTCCATAGAAATGATTTTCCCATAGCTATACCTGTTTTATCTATATCTATCATTCTTCTAAATTCAACAATTTCAAAGTTTTTAGAGAATATTTTTCTTAGCTTTTCTTCAGTATAACCCATTCCGCCTCTAAGACTTTTTTCTCTATATACCTCCCAATCTGACATTTGAGATAATCCATTTTCATTTTTATCATCCGCTGCCGCATAGCAAACTAATCCAAAATACCCTTTTGGTTTCAACAATTTTTTAATCAAGCTAACATACTGAATTCTTCTATGTGGTAGGATATGGTGAAAGCATCCTGAATCATAGATAAAATCATATGCTGATTCACGTGCTGAAATATTAAATATTGAATCACATATAAAATTTACATTTAAATTTTTTTGGCTAACCCTTTCTTTTGCCCAGGTTATTGCCTCTTCTGAAATATCAACTGCATCTACTTCACATCCATTTTTAACCATATAGATTGCATTACGTCCAGGACCACATCCTAATTCTAATACTTTACTGGATTTAATAATTTCTTTTTGAAAATATGAAATTAGGTTTTCATCTGGAACATCTATGAAAAAAGGTATATCTTTTTCTCTATCTTCATAAAATTTATTCCAAAATGGTGAAGGCTCTCTAAAGAAAGAATCCAACATTTTTAATATATCTTCATAATCATAAATATCCTCAGTTATACTTTTGTTTTGATTTTCCCCCATTTTTATCTACTCCTTAATATCTATATCTAAATTATTTTTATATTATATTTTAATTTTTCTTACAAATATATAATCCATGATTACTATATCCAAGCGTTGATTGCTCTCTACATGTCTTTAAATGATAATTCACCCATACTTTATATTGTTCATCATCCATGCTATTAACCATATCTCGTAATAAGATGCTTACCCCATCTGTCCCTATATTCTCAAGCTTACTTACATTATATTGAGACATCATTTTCTCTAATTCATCTGGTGAATAAAAATAGGCATCAGTCCAGAAACAATCATCATCCTTTGAAGTTATATATCCTTTTTCTATAATTTTTGATACATATTCTTCATTAAGATATTTCTTATCTTGCTGAGCTAAATAAGGAATTATAAAAAATTTATTTACATATGCAACTGCTAAAATTCCACCTTTTTTTAATACTCTAATACATTCTTTAATACACCTTGTCCTATCTTCAGACTCTGTTAAATGATATAAAGGTCCCAAGCATAATACTACATCAAAACTTTCATCACTAAATCTTGATAAATCTCGTGCATCTCCTCTTTCTATATTTAGCTCTAATTCCTCTTCATTTTTGTCTAATTTCTCTTTCATAAATTGAACATATTTAGGTACAATTTCTACAGCTGTAACTTGATGTTTTTTAGCTGCATAATAGAATGAGTATCTCCCTGTTCCTGCTCCCACCTCAAGAATTGTTGAATTGCTAAGAATTATATTGTCCATAATACTTGTTGTAGTTATAAATTCTAAATTCTGAGCTCTCCCTCTAAACATACGATTTTCCTCGTCGTAATTTTCATAGTATTTAATCATTTCTTCCATTTTTTTGCCCTCAACTTTGTTTTATTTTATCATTCCATCCTACTTGATTGAATAAAACTGTTAATTTATTATAATCAACTCTTTTATCTGTATAATACTTGATCATAATTCTTCACTCCTTACACGTGACTTTCTTTAACAGGGTATATAACGTGTTGCAAATTTCTCTTGCCTTCTGAGTATATAGCTTTTCAGGTATTTTCTTAAATTTAACTTTGTGAGTCAGTTTTAATATTATATTGATGATTTTTAGTAACCAGCATTTTTCATTAATTCTAATAAATTTTGGGTTATATTTCTTTTTAAATCACCATATTTTTCATCTGAGTATTCATATCTGCTACTATGCCTTTATTCCTTTGGATAGAAATAAGTTGGTCTACACTTATTCTCGTCAGGTTCCCAATCATAACGTGCTTCAATATGAGCATGCAAATAGTGATCTAAATTCATCAATATAGAATAATTAATTCTTAATGGATTACACGCTTTTATAATAGCATCTCCTATTAACGTCATATCAGTCAAATATTGAGTTCTTTCAGCTAAAGATAACTCATTGAGTGAACTTGCTTTTGGATGTCCAAGCAGAACACAATCTCCAGGCAAAAATTGATTATCTCCTATAACAGCAAATCCACTTTTCATTTTTACCATTACTGTAGGATTTTCGCCTCTTTCTGCAGAGCCGATCCTATCATTTTTCCAATTATCCATAATATATCTCCTCCATGGGCTATTTATAAATAATATTTGTTTTAAAATTAATTACTGTTATGTAATAATTTAAGAAAAATATGTCTTAAATGAGCTTAAAGATTAATCTCATAATTTTATTTGCAACATAGCAAACATTGACTTTAAACTTTTATTATTTCTTCTGGTATCTCTAAAAACCATGAGAACAATTCAACATCAATACTACCATTAAAATCTTTTTTCACTGGCTTAATCACAGATATCTGTCTTTTAAATCCATTAATTCCAATGTTCTTATCTGATGTTAAAAACTCTATGGCTAATACAGAAGTATTATGTACTGGCTTTTTATCAAAATATTCTTTGGAATAGAAATTAAGATGTATATCATCTTCAACTTCATATTCAAGGATTGCTAAATTCATTCCTTTTGGGCAAATTTCTTCTAAATGAGCTATATTTTCTTCTTTCATTTGCTTAATCTGTTCTTGTGACAATGATTTCACCCATTCACTCTCAAATATATGATTTACTTCTTCCCAAATATCATAATGACTAATTTTATCAATATAGAAAATTCGATTTTTCTTTCCAAAAGAGTCATAGAAATAAAATCTGTTTCCTTTTCCCATTTCGCCAAATTTAAGATGTATTGGTTGATTTATTAGCACCTGTTTAGATTCCCTATCTACTTTTAAAGTAATGTCTAATTCTGTTGATAAATCTATTGAAGGGAATTCTCCACTTTGTTTTTGTACATAAGCTACTATAACCATCTTAGCTAAATCAACATCATCCCAATTTATTGTAGACATCCCTCTTTCAATAAAATGTTGCAATTGCATATATACTTCACAACACATACTATACATATAACTTGCACTTGAAGATGAAAAAGTCATCTTTTGCTTTTGAATAGTCATTTCAGATATATGGACATAATGAGAATTCATTTCATTTCTAATATTATTCATCATTTCATCTCTATTTGAAGCATATTCGGGTATTTCTTCTGTATCTATTACTCCATTAAGACAATAAGGCAATTGATACATTGCCCATAATACATTCCTATTTTCTTCTAAAGTTATAGAAATTAAATGAACGTCTATTCCTTTAATCTTTACTATTTTATTTATAGGAATTTCTTCTTTAGGTAAAATCATATTTTTCTTTAAATCTCTTAGAAACATATTTTATCTCCCTTCTCAATGATAAATAGTAACTATAACTTACTATAAGAATTGATAGAACATTTTTATCACTTTCAATTCTGCTGTTTATGTTGTCTAAGATATTTTCATTTACACATTAAACATAAATTTTACATTAATTCAAATTTTATCATCATATCCATCTCCATACAATATAAAAATAGAGTGGATATATTTTTGCCACTCTATTTTTTTCACTCATAAAATTATTTTTCATTTATATAAATTTATTTTTGTATTTTATTTTTCTAATGCTATAGATTTTACTTTCCAATTGTTATCTACTTTTTTCAATTCCATGGTAATATAAGATACCGAATCTTCTCCATTAACCTTAAACTCATAGGATGCATTTATTTCATTTTCTGATTTAATATCTCCTAGATTCCATTTTAATATCATGTATTCTAAATTATTAAAAATATTTTCTGTTTTTAATGAAGCATCTTTAGGCTCTACAAAATATTTTGACATTTGCTTTAAATCACCGCTTAAATATGCTTTTGCAGATTTATATGCTATCTTTTGAAAATTTACTCCTTCAGGACTATTTAAAAAATCTGATTCAGTTTTGTAAGTTAAGCCTGTTTCAGGTTTTGAATTTGAAGTTTCTGCTGTTTTATTTTTTTGTCCCTTGTCGGTTTGAGTATTCTGT
Source organism: Clostridium sp. (assembly GCA_034925975.1). Taxonomy (GTDB): domain Bacteria; phylum Bacillota; class Clostridia; order Clostridiales; family Clostridiaceae; genus Clostridium_H. Next base: position 18 of record JAYFRK010000299.1, on the reverse strand, counting down.
TCTGCTGTGCTGGACGTA
>JAYFRK010000108.1:0-14482 GCA_034925975.1 Clostridium sp. | reverse complement strand
GTAAAAAAACTAATCCACAGCGTCTTATGTTATTATAGTAAATTATCTTTAAGAAAGGAAAAGTATAATGAATTTACTATGAGTTCATTATACAAGGTAAATCAAGGCCGCTATTGCTTATACTATAAATATATAAATAATTGTAATAACAACTACTATTTAAACTATACCTAAATTATTAACTGTGATAAGTACTATATCAATAGGCTCCTAAAAAAGCCCAGAGCGCTTAATCCGGTGAGGATGACATGATTTTAGGCGGAGCTTGTTGAAATCGTATTAGTATTTTATTGATTGCACTCAATTAAGAAATATGAAATTACCAATATTCACATGCTAACGCATTTATTTATTAATTCATTAAGTTGTACTCAATAACACTTACTTAGTAACTTTACAGCGTGGCTACGCCATGCAAAATTATCATTTTGATTTTTGAAGTCCTCATAATATTTACTATAGTACTTTTTAATTGTAGCTAATTAAGGCATGTGAGATTACTGGCTAGCATATATGTATCAGTTGAAGGTTTCTCAATGATACATATATGCGTTAGCCTAGTAATCTTACATGCCGCCATTTTGTTGCATTCTACTTAATATTTATTATCTTTCTCCCTTAATGTATGGTTGACCATCTGCTCTTGGAGCTTCTGTTTTACCAACAAAACCTGCTAAAGCTAACATTGTTAGTATATAAGGGATACTTTGATAGAATTCATTTGGTAGATTTATATTAAATCCTTGAGCAGTCATTTGGAATGCAGTACCAAAGGCGAATAGCATACAAGCCCACATGGTTCCAATTGGCTTCCAGTTACCAAATATCATAGCTGCTAGGGCTATAAATCCACGTCCTGCAACCATTCCTTCTCTGTATAGTGGAGTATTTCCTATAGATAGTGCAGCTCCGCCAAGTCCAGCAAGTATTCCTGATAATATTACACATAGATATCTCATTTTATATACACTGATTCCTAGAGTATCAGCAGCACTAGGATGTTCTCCAACAGCTCTTATTCTTAATCCTAAAGGAGTCTTGAATATTACATAATTGGTGACAAAAACTAGTATTATTGCTAGTATAACGAACCAGTTTAAACTCTTAAGTATTGGTACATTCTTCAAAAATCCTGGAAGGTTATAACCTAATCCTTTAACAACGTTAGTCTGTCCTCCAGTTTTAAATATGGGTCCTATTAAGAAACTAGCTAAAGCTGTGGCGAAAAGGTTTATTGCTGTACCTGATATAATTTGATCTGCTCTTAGGTGAATACTTAAGAAAGCATGTATAGCAGCAATAACCCCTCCTGCAATCATTGCAAATATTATTCCAATCACTGGGCTTCCAGTTGTATATGATCCGTAAACTGCAAAGAAAGCACCCATTATCATCATACCTTCAAGGCCTATATTAACTACTCCAGATCTTTCTGAAAAAACTCCTCCAAGGGCTGCAAATATAAGAGGCGCTGCCATTCTTAATGTAGCTGCTATCAATGGTATTATAAGATTATCCATTTACTACCTCTCCCTTCTTTCTTTTATCTGCAAAATATTTCAAGATGTAATCTGTTGCTACGAATATAATTATTATTGATTGAATTAAGAAAACTATTTCCTTTGGTATATCATGTAATTGAAGCACTGTTGAACTACTCTTTAGGGCTCCAAACAATACTGCAGAAGCTATACAACCTATAGGGTTTGATTTAGCAAGAAGGGCAACAGCTATACCGTCAAATCCAAAACCAGGAAGTCCCATAAAATCTTGTACTTGATATCTTACACCAGCTATGTGTGTTGCTCCACCAATACCTGCAATAGCACCAGATAATACCATTGCTAATATCATGTTTTTAGATACATTAATTCCACCATATTCTGAAGCAGAAGGGTTTAAACCTACTCCTCTTATTTCATATCCTATAGTAGTTCTCCATAATAACCAATATACAAGTACCGCAAAAATTATTGCGAAGAAAATACTAATGTTAGCTTCACTTGTGCTGCTAAATCTTAGAAGTCTTGCACTTTCTTGAATTAAAGGAGTACTTGATTTTCCTGGAATAGCAAAAACAGATTTTTTTACTATCCAGTTTGCTACATTCATACCAATGTAGTTCATCATTATAGTATTAATAACTTCATTTGTACCAAATTTTGCTTTTAAAGCTCCTGGTATACCAGCCCATATACCTCCAATAATTATACCTCCAACTATTATAACTATGGCATGAACTATTGGATTTAATCCTGGAATTAATCCTAGTATTCCACCAGCTACCATTCCCATTAAGAATTGTCCTTCTACACCTATATTAAATAATCCACATCTAAAAGCTATTGCGTTAGCTACACCTGTAAATATTAATGGTGTTACGTAAGATAAAGTGGTAAGTGTATTTCTTTGAGTTGAAAAGCTTCCTTGCCAAATTAATTTAAATAAGTCTATTAGAGCTGAAAAATATTGTGTTATTGAGTATCCTTTTGCCCACATAACGAAAAATACAGAAACGAATATAGATACTATAATCGCAAATATAGGGAATAGAAGACTCCTAAGTACGTTTCTTACGCTTTTTAAAGCTTTATTCTCATCTTTCACTTCATTACTCAACTTCATTCACCTCTTTTTCATGACTCTTAAGGCTTCCTCCTGCCATTAAGACACCTAGTTTTTGCTCATCTGCATCTTCCCTATTGAGTACTCCAACTATTTTGCCGTCATACATTACTGCAATTCTATCAGATAAAGCTAAGATCTCATCTAGTTCAAAGGAAACTAGAAGAACAGCTTTTCCAGAATCTCTTTCTTGTACAAGTCTTTTATGAATAAATTCTATAGCTCCAACGTCAACTCCTCTAGTTGGTTGTGCTGCAATTAAAAGATCAGGATCTTTGGAAATTTCTCTTGCAACTATCAACTTTTGTTGATTTCCCCCTGAAAGAGAAGATGCAGGAACTTCATCACTTGGTGTTCTGACATCGAATTCTTTAATTATTTTATTGGCATATTCTCTTATCTTTCCATAATCCATTATACCTTTTTTGCTAAAAGGAGCTGAATGCTGTACACCAAGAATAGCATTTTCAAACAGTGAATATTTAAGAATAAGTCCTCTTTTATGTCTATCTTCTGGAATGTGCCCTAATCCACTATCCATTATTTCTCTCGTTGATTTACCAAAAACATCCTTGTCATTTATAATTATTTTACCACTTTCAGGCTTTCTAAGGCCAGTTAAAACTTCTATAAATTCAGTTTGACCATTTCCATCAACTCCAGCTATACCCAAAATTTCTCCGCCACTTATCTTTAGGCTAACCCCATTTACAGCTGGAAGTCCTCTTGAATCTTTTGCATGTAAATCCTCTATAACTAAAATATCTCTACCTGGATTACTTGGTTTTTTATCTACTATAAGTTTAACTTTTCTACCAACCATCAGCTCAGCAAGTTCATCTATTGAAGTATCCTTAGTATTAACTATTCCAGTAACTTTTCCTCTTCTTATTATAGTTACTCTATCGCTCATGCTCATAACTTCTTTTAGCTTATGTGTTATAAGTATTACTGATTTTCCTTCTGCTTTTAAATTATCTATGATTATATTTAATTCCTCTATTTCTTGAGGAGTTAATACTGCAGTAGGCTCATCTAATATTAATATTTCTGCTCCTCTATATAGTGCTTTTAGTATTTCAACCTTTTGTTGTTGTCCAACACTTATATCTTCTATTACTGCAGTAGGGTCTATGTTAAATCCATACTTTTTAGCAATTTCCTCTACGTCTTTTATTGCTTTGTTTGTATCAAGTTTTAATCCTTTTCTTGGCTCTGTACCTAGTACTATATTTTCAGCTACAGTAAAATTATGAACAAGCATAAAGTGTTGATGAACCATTCCTATGCCTCTTTTTATGGCATCATTAGGGTTGGTTATTTTTACATTTTCTCCCTTTATGTATATCTCTCCTTTTTCAGGTTGATATAAACCATAAAGTATGTTCATCAACGTGGTTTTCCCTGCTCCATTTTCTCCTAACAATACGTGGGTTTCACCTTTTAAAAGTGTAAAGTCCACATCTTCATTAGCTATTGTTCCTGGGAATACTTTAGTAATGCCTTTCATTTCTATTACTTTTTCCATCATTATTCCCCCTAACGGTAATTAAGTTTTATTAGCACATTAGATTTAGATTGTAAAAGCTAGATGTATAATACATCTAGCTTCCCTAACATTAAATATTTTATGCTTTATTTAGAATTTTAAAGATCTTTAAAGCAATTATTTTATAGGTTCTGCTGTGAATTTTTTAGCATCAGCTGGTTTTTCTGGAACTGCAATTTTTCCTTCTTTTATAGCTGCTATATATTTATCAGCTAAAGCTAAAACATCTTGTGGTACATTTGATTTAACTAAGCCTTTCATATCTTCTGGAATTACTCCTCTTGAAGATGGAGCTATTCCAACACCTTCTTCAGCAAGACCAAATACTTTTACTGTACCACCTTTAAATTTACCTTCAACTATTTCTTTAGATGCTTCATAAGTTGCAGTATCAACTCTCTTTATCATACTTGTAAGAATTACATCTGCATATATAGGTTTTTTATTTTCATCTAAAACTGTTATTGCTTGGTCCATGTCAACACCTATAGCCCAAACTTGTTTTCCTGCTTTTCTAAGTTCTTTTGTAGCTTGGAATAATCCAAGACCTACACCACCTGCTGCATGATATATAATATCTGCACCTTCGCCATATTCTGCTTTTGCAAGTTCATATCCTTTTGCAGATTCTGCAAAACTATCAGCATATCTAACATCTACTTTTATGTTTGGATTTACAGCTCTAGCTCCTGCTACATATCCTGCTTCAAATTTACCAATAAGATCTCCTTCTTTACCACCAATGAATCCAATCTTACCAGTTTTAGTAGTTTTAGCAGCTATAACTCCCATTAAGAAAGAACCTTCATGTTCTTTAAATACTAATGATTGAACATTTGGAAGATTAACAACAGTGTCAACTATTGCAAAGTTACTATCTTTAGCTTGCTTAGCTACATCTGTTAAAGCTTTTTCCATTTGATACCCAATAGCAAATGTTAAATTACTCTTCATGTCCAATGCTAAAGCTTGTAGATTAGCAGTGTAAGCATCTTTATTAGTAGATTCTACAGGTTTGTATTGAACTCCAGATTCACTTTGAACTTTCTTTATTCCTGTATCAGCTGCTTGGTTAAATGATTTATCATTTAATCCACCTTCATCAGTTGCAAGTCCAATTATTACGTCTGATTTTTTAGTTTGATTAGTTTGGTCTTTGCCCTTGTCTGTTGTACCCTTATTACTTGAACCACACCCTGCAAACAATGATGCCACAACTGCAACTGTTGCTAATACAGCAACTAACTTTCTTTTTCTCATAATTTTACCTCCCAAGATAAGTTGTGTTGTTACGTAAAGGTTTACATAGGATTTCTTACCAAAAGGAACCGTTTCCATTTTCCTTTCACTAATACTCTCTAGTAACTTTTTACATTAATTTTTAACTTTCTATTAATAATATACGCTAAATAAATCTAAAAATCAAGCTGATATTATCTCTATCTTATTTGTATATTAGTTAAGAAAAGGCATTATTTTCAGTTTTACACCAAAATAATGCCTTTTCTATTATTCTCTAACTATTCTATATTATAATCTATCTGCTACATATTTAGTTAAATCAGCAAGTCTGTTTGAATATCCCCATTCATTGTCATACCAAGAAACAACTTTAACCATTCTTGTTCCTATAACCATAGTTGATAATCCATCAACTATTGATGATCTTTCATCTCCCCTGTAATCTACTGATACTAATGGTTCTTCACTAAATCCAAGTATTCCTTTTAATTTTCCTTCTGCTGCACCCTTAAATGCTGCATTTATTTGTTCTGCAGTTACATCTTTTGATACTGTACATACAAGATCAGTTACAGAAACTGTTGGAGTAGGAACTCTCATAGCCATTCCATTTAATTTGCCTTTTAGTTGAGGTAATACTAATGCTACTGCTTTAGCAGCTCCAGTAGTTGTTGGAACCATTGATTCTGCTGCTGCTCTTGCTCTTCTTAAATCGTTATGTGGAGCATCAAGCACTCTTTGGTCTCCAGTATATGAGTGGATAGTAGTCATTAATCCTTCAACTATTCCAAACTCTTCATCAAGTACTTTAGCAAATGGTGCTAAACAGTTTGTTGTGCATGAAGCATTAGAAATTATCTTGGGTTTAGCTGCATCATAGTTCTCTTCATTAACTCCCATAACTATAGTTATATCTTCATTTTTAGCTGGAGCTGATATAAGTACTTTCTTAACTGTTCCTTTTAAATGAGCTTTAGCTTTGTTAGCATCTGTAAATAGCCCAGTTGATTCTATAACAATTTCTGCCCCTGTGCTGTTCCAATCTATATCTTCTGGGTTTCTTTCAGCGAATATTTTTATTTCATTTCCATTTACAACTATAGAACTTTCTTTTGCTTCTACAGTACCTGCAAATTTTCCATAAAGTGAATCATATTTTAATAAATGAGCTAATGTAGCTGGGTCAGTTAAGTCATTGATAGCAACTACTTGTAGTTCATTGTTGTAATTATTAACTAATGCTTTAAATACATTTCTTCCTATTCTTCCAAAACCATTGATTGCAACTTTTTTCATTTAAAATTACCTCCTAAAATAATCTTTTATATATTATTTTTTTATATACTCTCATTTGAATCTTTATTAGTGTTCTCTTTTTTTATTATATTTATAATCTCTTTAGCAGCGCCTTCATCAGTAATTAATGTATTTTTCGAATTATACCTTTGCACTGCCAATATTGCTTCAGCCTTGCTTCTACCACCAGCTATAGCTATTAAATTTTTTATTTTTTTAGTATCTTCATTTTTAATTCCTGCTGTAGGAGTTGAAAAAACAATCTCACCATTACAATTGAAATAACATCCAAAAGCTTCTCCTACTGCTCCTTTTTTCTTTAGTTCATCTCTTTCATTTTCATCTAGTCCTCTTTTTATAGCCATTTCATCAGATTTGCCAATACCATATATTAGTATATTAGCTTTGTGTATATGTTCCACTACTTCTTTAATACTTTCTTCATTTAGAATTGCAAATATTTCTGCATAATCCACATTATCAATAAGTTGTAGCATTTTATAATCAGCTGACAATTTATCTGCTAACTTAGCTACCAGTGTGTTTGCTTGAATTTCAACATTTCTTCCAAGTCCACCTCTTGCCGGTACAATTAAAATATCTCTGTAATCATTTGTCTTCGGCATGTTGTCAACCATTTTCTTTACGCTTGTTCCGCCAGTTAAAGCTATTACATTTTTATCTTTTAATATAGCTTTTAAATGGACAGCTGCACTTTTTCCCATTTCTTCTAGGACAAGATCATTTTCATCTACATCACCTGGAATAACAATAACCCGACTTAAATTTAAATTATTCTTAAGGAATTCTTCCATATCAGAAAGACCTCTCAGATCATGTATAAATTCTTTTAAGTCCTCTAATATTTTTTTGCCTTCATAGTTTACTGTCATTCCTTCAGCATTAATATCAATTAGTCCCTGTTTTTTTAAAAATCCAATTTCAGTTCTTACTATTCTTTCACCCATTCCAAGAAAACTTGCAAGCATTCTACGTCCTATGGGTTGGTTATAATAAATAGTAGTTAAAATATTATATCTTTTATCTAACAGCTCTAGTACTTCTGGAACTACTTTTTTTTGAACTTCTAAATTATATTTCAAAAATCAAACACCTTCTTTGGTCACATAATGTCCCACATATTTATTTCATGTCCCACTTTCATGATAAATCATATAATAGTTTTTTAAAAGGGATTTAAGAAAAAAATTGTTAAAATTTCATTTAATTATTTTTTTATAAAATAAAAAGGAAAAGATATATACATTAATACCTTTTCCTTTATTGTTCCTCATGTATTAAATTTTAAAACCTTTTTCTTTTACTTGAAGATTTTATTCCAATCTCCTCACGATATTTTGCTACAGTTCTTCTTGAAATATCAATACTTCTATTTTTTAATAAATCACATATTTTCTGATCTGAAAATGGCTTTTTCTTATCCTCACTATTTACAATCTCTTGTATCTCTTTTTTTATTATTTTTGTAGAGATATCTTCAAAACTGTCTGTTCTAGAAATTCCTGTTGTAAATAGATCTTTAATTTTAATAGTACCTTTGTCTGTATGAATATATTTTTCTCTTATTGCTCTGCTTACAGTAGACTCGTGTATTTCTAGACTGTCTGCTATTTCTTTTAATGTCATTGGTTTTAAATACTCATCTCCAAATTCAAAATATTCCTTTTGAATTTCTAATATTTTCTCAAGAATATTATAAATTGTATTTTCTCTTTGTCTGATACTTTTAATTAGAAATACAGCACTATTTAGCTTATCCTTTACAAATTTAACGGTTTCTTTATCTTCTTCTTTGTTAATTATTTGTTTATATAATTGATTTATGTTTAATCTCGGAATAGAACCATCATTCATAATTATGCAGTATTCTTCATCTATTTTTTTTATATATGCTTCTGGAACTATATATTTTGTCTCTTCACCAGTATAAAATCCCCTAGAAGGTTTTGGTTCTAAAGATTTTATAATATCGCCATAATCTTGAGCTTCCTTAATTGTTATTTTTAAATCTTTTGCTATAATATTATATTTGTTTTCCGCTATCATTTCTAAATAGTCATCTACAATTTTATATATTTTTTCATCTTCAATCCCTTTTGCTTTTAGCTGAATTTTCAAACATTCTTTTATATCTCTTGCCCCTATTCCTAGAGGTTCTAATGATTGAATAATTTCTAAAGCTTTTTCAGCTAATTCTCTAGATATGCTAAGTTCATTTTGTATATCTTCAAGAGTATTATCTAGATAACCTCTCTCATCTATATTTTCTATAATGTATTTACACACAGATTTAAGGTTATTATTTTCATCTAGTTCTACTATTTGTTCCACTAGAAATTCTTTTAGGGATTGTTTTGCACTAATAAAATTAAATGGCGATACTTCTTCTTCATCTTTAGAATAACTACCATGTCCATAATCATCAAAATCCAAGTACTTGAGAAATTTCTTGTAGTCGATTTCATCCTTTAATTTACCTGAATCATTTTCATTTTTCCTATATTCCGCATCTAGTACTGGGTTTTCTTGAACCTCTTTTTCTATATACTTCTGAATTTCAAAGTTTGACATTTGAAGCAATTTAACTGACAATTGCATTTGTTGAGTCATTATTAACTTTTGTTCTTGTGTTAAATTAAGTCTAAACTCCATTCTCATATCTTATCACCACTTTGCACATAGTACTGCATTAACATTATACCATAAGTATGGGCTAATTAAATTATTAATATTTATATTTATGTTATAATTAATCTTTTATTCCTCTAATTATACAAAAAAACGCCAACTTTTGTCGGCATTTAGATTATTTTCTGTTTTATAGTAGATTCATTTTCATTAATTATACTTTTCTATATAAGCTATACCACAAGCATTAGGACCTGAATGTGTCCCAACAACACAACCAACTTCACATTCTATGTAATTAACTTCTCTTTTAGTTAATTCTTCCTGTAATGCTGGAAGTATATCTTCATTATCTATATGAAGTAATATACTTGTTTCTTCATTATTTAGATTGTTTTCTTCTATAGAATTCAATATAGTTCGTATAGCCTTTTTAGTTCCTCTAACTTTATCTATAACAGCCATTTTTCCATCTACTACAGCCAGTATTAATTTTATATTCAATAGATTTCCTATAGCTCCAGCTGTTTTTGACAATCTTCCACCCTTAACTAGATTGTCCAAACTAGCGAATGCATAGGCTGTTTTAATATGTGGAATAAGTTCTTTAACCTTTTCTTCAATCTTCTTTAATGTATAACCTTCATTTTTTAATTCTGCAGCTTTTATTGCTAATAATCCTAAACCAGCTGTAACATTTAGACTATCTATTACTATAATATTTTCACTTTCAAGCATTTCCTTAGCAATGCATGCTGATTGATATGTACCACTCATCTTTGAAGAAAGATGTATCGATATAATCTTATAATCTTCATCTAGATATTTTTTATAAATTTCACAAAATCTATGAGGATTTATTCCTGCAGTAGTGGGAAAAATGTCTCCATTATTTATTCTTCTTAAAAATTCCCTTATATCTATATCTATTCCGTCTAAATAGCATTCCTCTCCAAAGTTAACTATTAACGGTATTACATCTATATCATATTTTTCAATAGCCTCCCTATTCAGGTCACAGGTGCTATCCGTTATTATTTTTATCTTTTCCATAGCAAGACTCCCCCCTTATTTCATTTCTGGAAATCCTAATTGTCTCAAAGCCTCATATGCCACTATAGCCACAGTATTAGAAAGATTTAACGATCTAGTAGTTGTATTAACCATGGGAACTCTAATTCTATTCTCAACATATCTATCTCTAATATAATCTGGTAGTCCTGAAGATTCTCTGCCAAAAACAATAAAATCCCCCAGCTCATATTTTACTTCGTCATGATGATACTTAGTTTCTTTTGTTGTAGACAAGAAAACTCTTGCATTAGGGTACTTTGATATCATATCATCAAAGGATTCATGAATTTCCAAATTAAGTTCTGGCCAATAATCTAATCCTGCTCTTTTTACTTGTTTATCATCTATTTTAAACCCTAGAGGTTTAATTAAATGCAATTTACTGTTAGTTAATACGCATGTTCTTCCTATATTACCTGTGTTTTGAGGTATTTCTGGTTCAAATAAAACTATATTTAAGCTTGGTACATTTGTTTTCACATTTATTCCCTCCCTTGACACATCACATAACTATATTACCTTAATTGAAGAATAAGGTAAAGTAAGAAAATTATTAAATTTGTGTGTCTATGCTCGTACTATATAATGTAATTTATCCTATTTTCACCAAAGCACTTATTTATGTTTTCTTTAAAAAAATTCTTCATATATTCTAATTCTTCTTTTTTATATACATATTTTCCGTATCCAAATTGTCCATATTTAAAACTTCTTATTTCTTCTTCTAGAGGGAGTAATGTTTGTGGGAAAATATTTTTTATATTTTCTTTGGCTGTTTTTGTAAATCTATGAGATATTATCTCGAAATCAATTTCTCTTCCATGAAAATATTTGTGTATCTGTAAAATTAAATCCTTATAATCCTCTTCCCAATTTTCGTAAAAAAATACAGGTGCTATTATAAATCCCAACTTATAGCCACTTTCAGCAATTTTATATGCTGCCTCAAGTCTCTTACTTATTAATGGTGTTCTATGTTCAAAATCTTTTATTATTCTATCTGTATTTATGCTAAATCTTATCATGGTATTTCCATTATGATTTAAATTTAGAAGACTATCTATATCTGTATATTTGGTTACAAATCTAAACTTTCCAAAATCACTTTTTCCAAAGTATTCTATAGCACTTTTTAAAGCTCCACTATATTCTTCTACAGGTACTGGATCAGATGTAGCAGCTCCCTCAAATATAGTTATATCTGGTTTTCTCGTGTTTATATACTGTCCTGCCTTTTTTAAAATATCATCCATATTAACATGAATTTTTATATATGGCCTTTTTCCCATTCTGGTATTCAAATAACAATATTCACACATTCCCATACATCCGCTTACTAAGGGAAGCTGATAATGAGCTGAAGGCTTACAGGATTGAAATTCTAAATCTTTTCTAACCCCTACTACTAAAGTATTTTTACCTTCTATATACATGTCACTATGAGTACCACCTGGAATACCTGTTACTCTTCCAGTTTTAGAAATCTTTATCTCAACATCTTTATTAAACTTTTCATAAAGCTTTTTTCCTAGTTCATAGTTCATGGCAGCTTCTTCAAAAATTATTCTTTTAGGTTTAAACATTTATACTATCCCTTCCTTCTTTTAATTAGGGATAGTATTTGAGTAACTATATTTAAGTATACAAAGTTAAAATAAATTATAGAACAAACTTCTCTATTACTTTTGCAACCCCATCATTGTTATTAGTATCAGTAATATAATTTGCAAACTTTTTTACATAGTCTGGAGCGTTGCCCATAGCTACTCCTAATCCTGCAAAGTTTATCATTGACAGATCATTTTCCCCATCTCCTATGCATATAACTTCACTTCTATCAAATCCATAAAAGCCTGCTAACACATCAGCTGCTTGTCCTTTAGATACGTTTTTGTTCATTATTTCAAAATTATCTTTAAGTGAACTAACTACTTCAAACTTATTTAGTTTTATAATCTCATTTTTTGCTTCTGCTAGAGCTTCATAATCTTTACTAATGCATATACATTTTAAAATTTCACCATTTCTCTTTTTAAATTCTTCTTCTAAATTACCATTTACATGAAGCCTTATTTTCATATCTTCAGGTAAATCTTCATTCATTTCAAGATAAGTATACCCTTTAGGAAATGGTTTTTGTGATACTATAGTATCAAATGTATTATAGTAAATTGTAAAACTATATTTCTTTATTATAGATAGAATATTCATGCAGTCTTCTTCATTTAATCCGGACTGATAGATTACTTCCTCTCTATCTTTTTCTCTTATATAAGCTCCATTTGATGCTATAACTGGAGCCTCAACTCCTAAAAGATGTGCATAATATTTAGCAGAAGTAAATAATCTTCCGGTGCATATAGCTATTTTTACTCCTTTTTCATTAGCCCTTTTTATGGCTTCTTTATTTTTATTACTGATTTCCTTATTATCATTTAATAAAGTTCCATCCATATCTAAACAAATTAACTTATAAGACACTTAAATCTCTCCTCCAGCAATATTAGTTATTATATTGGTTTAGCATTTCAACATCTTTAGTGTAACCAATATATTAATTGCAACTCCTGACCCTATCTTTATGTTTACGTAACAGTGAATTATAATGTGGTTAGAGTCATCAGATAAACAATATTATAACATAGATATTTATTATAAGTTTGCTTATACAATAAAAAAGCTGATATAGTTATCACTTATATCAGCTTTCTTGGCTTAAATAAATATTAAAACAATAATTTAAAACTATTTTTTTGTACCTCTTTTTATAACACCATTTATTGGTACATAATAATCATTTGAAACTAATTCTTGATTTACTAATTTTCCATTTTCGTAAACATTTCTATATACTTTCACCCTATATCCAGTATGAGGTTTTTTTACCTCTTCTGTTTGTCCTGCTGGTAAATTAGGATCATCGATATACTTTGTTGTTGGTTCAATTGTGCTATAAACTTCTGAGGTTAAAGTATATGACTTCTTAGCTAATTCTGAATTTGAATAAATATTAAAATAGATATTTTTATTCGCTGTATATCCCTCAATATATATTGGATATTTAAAAGTATTTTTAAACTTTAAGTCTATATTTCCCCAATCAACTGTTGCATCTAATCCCATTTTAACATAACTTGAAGGGAAAGTATGATGTACTCTCTCTGTAGTTTTTATGTTTCCCTGTAGTAATGCATTGTATAGTGTTGAAGAAACTTGGCATATCCCTCCGCCAAGACCTGAGTCTAACTTTTGGTTTACTATTACTCCTGCTTCCTTATATCCTCTGTCCTTTGTTCTTTCTCCAACTACTTCATTAAAACTAAATGTGTCCCCTGGCATTATTACTTTACCATTAATACTTTGAGTTGCAATACTAATGTTGGTTGATCTTCCTTCTGAAGATGTACTAAAGTTAGTTGAGAAAGAAGTTAGTTTAGAATTTATTGATTTTAAGCTATTCTCTGTTACTTTTGAACTTAATACTTTTATAGGAGCATTTATAACTATATCACTATTTGGATTTTCAGTTATTTTAGAAATAATTTCTTTCTTTAACTTATCACTTTCTAATTCTGCACCTTTTTCATCTGGTGTTGTTTGAAAGCCATTTCCGGCACGTTTTATAGTTGCATCTTTAGGTTTTTTATTTATGTTTTTTTCCATTTCTTTCACAACATTATCTAAAGGCTTATGATTATAAGAAAACTCTAGATTATACTGCTTCTCTACAGGTTTTTTAATTGTTTTAAATTTAGATAATATGTTTAGATCTTTACCATAAGTTGATGCTTTATTTACAGTATCAATAATATTATATTGGGCATTTAATTCCGAATAACCTATTGTATAATTCCTATTTGGAGCTTTAATTATAATTTTTTTATTAAGAATAGCATCTCCATATTTTTCTCTTAATATTTTAATAGATTCTTCTTTTGTCTTTCCAGACAGGTCAACTCCTTGGATTTTCAGCCCAGGAAACATTACGTTATTATACCTTTGAGCAGTAAAGTATACATAACTTATAGTAACAGATACTAGGAGTAA
>JAYFRK010000347.1:0-7550 GCA_034925975.1 Clostridium sp. | reverse complement strand
AGATTTTTAAATAAAGCAGCCTTTAGTACTACTCTATGAACTGAAGGTTTCTCAATGATACATATATGCGTTAGCCAAGTAATCTTACATGCCGTTATTTTGTTGCACTATACTTATATTACTAAACATTAAATCTAAAGTTTACTATATCTCCATCTTGCATTATATATTCTTTACCTTCAAGTCTATAAAATCCTTTTTCTTTAGCAGCTGATTCAGAACCGCATTCTATAAGTTTATCGTAGGATATAATTTCAGCTCTTATAAAGCCTCTTTCAATATCAGTATGGATTTTACCAGCAGCTTTAGGTGCCTTTGTTCCTTTTTTTATAGTCCAAGCTCTAACTTCATCTTTACCTGCAGTTAAGAAACTCATTAAGCCAAGTAATGAATAACTTGAACGAATAAGTTTGTCTAGGCCTGGTTCTGTAAGACCATATTCAGAAAGTAATTCATCTCTTTCTGAATCTTCAAGAGAAGATAGTTCTTCCTCAATTCTAGCACATATTGTTATTACTTCTGAATTTTCTACCTTTGCATATTCTCTAACCTTTTTTACAAAAGAGTTATCAGAATTTCCGGACATAAGATCGTCTTCTGAAATATTAGCTACATATAATATAGGTTTTGATGTTATTAAAAATAGATTTTTAACAATTACTTCTTCATCTTCTGTAAATTCAAGAGTTCTAACAGGGAGGTTAGCTTCTAGATGAGTTTTTATTTTTTCCATAACTTCTAGTTCAGCTTTAGCCTCTTTAACTCCTCCACGAGCAGATTTAACAGCCTTTTCTATTCTTCTTTCTAAAACTTCAAGGTCAGATAATATTAATTCTAAATTTATAGTTTCAATGTCACGAATAGGATCTATAGAACCTTCCACGTGTACTATATTATCATCTTGAAAACATCTAACTACATGAATTATAGCTTCAACTTCTCTTATATGAGATAAAAATTTATTTCCAAGACCTTCGCCTTTGCTTGCACCTTTAACTAGGCCTGCAATATCATAAAACTCTACAGTGGCATATATCTTCTTTTTTGGATTATATATTTGTTCTAGTACATCTAATCTTTTGTCTGGAACACTTACAACTCCTACGTTAGGCTCTATTGTACAGAATGGGTAGTTTGCAGATTCTGCTCCTGCTTTAGTAATGGCATTAAATAAAGTACTTTTCCCAACGTTAGGTAGACCAACAATTCCTAATTTCATCTATGTACATTCCTTTCCTTCTGTTTAGTATAATATCTTAATAAATTATACTCTAGATTAATTATCATTTCAAGGAAGTTACTAGTATAGAGAAAGTAATTTCCAGGGAGCTATTCAAAAAGTTAAGTTATAAATTTAATAATTATTAAATTTTTAATTAAAACAGAGAATTTTTAGAAGGAATTTTAGAATTTATATAGAATAATAAAAATAGTGGTTAAAAGTGGAGTAAAGTGGAGCTAAATGTTTAATAGGGGTGTCAAGTATGTTCATAGGAGAATATAAACATTCGTTAGATAGCAAAAATAGAATGATAATCCCCTCAAAATTTAGAGAAGAGCTAGGGGAAAACTTTGTTGTTACAAAGGGATTAGATGGATGCTTATATCTATATACAATGGATGAATGGAAATCCCTAGAGAAAAAGTTGGGGCAGCTTCCACTTACCAGTAAAGATGCCAGAGCTTTTGTTAGATTCTTTTTTTCAGGAGCAAATGAAATAAACATTGATAAGCAAGGAAGAGCTTTAATACCGCAAAATCTTTTAGAATATGGACAAATAAATAAGGAAATAGTAAGTATTGGAGTAATGACTAGAATTGAAATTTGGAGCAAAGAAAAATGGGAAGAATACAATGCTTCAGATATGGACTTTGATGAAATAGCAGAAAAGATGAGTGAACTAGGTATTTAAAAAGGAGAAAAGCATGGAATTTAAACATATACCGGTATTATTAGATGAAGTTATAGAATCCTTAAATATAAAAGAAGATGGAATTTATGTAGATTGTACCCTAGGTGGGGCAGGACATTCAAGTGAAATAATCAAGAGATTATCAAAAAATGGACGTCTTATAGGAATTGATCAGGATACTAATGCATTAAAAGCTGCTAAAGAAAAGTTAGCAAATTACGATAATGTAACGTATGTACATGACAATTTTTACAATATAGATGATATTTTAAGAGAGCTTAATATTAGCAAAGTTGATGGTATTTTAATGGATTTAGGGGTTTCTTCTTATCAGCTGGATACAGCAGAAAGAGGATTCAGTTATATGAAAGATGCACCTCTTGATATGAGAATGAACAGTGAGAATAGTTTTTCAGCCTATGAAATAGTAAACGATTATAGTGAAGAAGAAATCTATAGAGTTATAAAAAACTATGGAGAAGAAAGATTTGCAAAAAAAATAGCTAATAACATAGTAAATCAAAGGCAAAGTAAGCCAATAGAAACAACTTTTGAATTAGTAGAAATTATAAGAAAATCCATTCCACTTAAATTTCAAAAGAATGGACACCCAGCTAAAAAGACTTTTCAGGCTATAAGAATTGAAGTTAATAGTGAATTAGAGATATTGAATAAAGCAATAGAAGATAGTATAAGAAATCTAAATGAAGAGGGAAGACTTTCTATAATAACTTTCCACTCATTAGAAGATAGAATAGTAAAAATTAAGTTTAAAGAATTGGAAGATCCGTGCAAGTGTCCAAAAGAATTTCCAGTGTGTGTGTGTGGGAAAAAACCTGTTATTGAAATTATTACTAGAAAACCTATTGAACCTTCTGAAATAGAGAAGGAAGTTAATTCAAGAAGTAGAAGTGCAAAGCTGAGAGTAGCTGAGAAAATATAGTTCTAAATTTAGAATGGAGGGAATAAAGTGATAGTAACAAATAATAAAAATACTATAAATGGTAGCAATGCTTTAGTACCCCAACACATACCTTCTAAACATACAGAAAAACAAAAGTATAGAGATTTAGAAAAGTTAAAAAGAGAACATATAAAAATAAATAAACAAAAGTCAATAAATAAGAAAGCCAAGGTTCTAAGGAATATTTTAATACTATTTGCTATAGGAATAACATTAGTTTATAGATATTCATTGATTTATAATATGGAAAAAGAAATCATAAATGTAAAAAAAGAAATAGCATCTGTTAATGCTGACAATGAAAACATAAGAATTGGACTTTTGAAGTATAGCAATATAGAAGTTATTGAAAAAAATGCAAATAGTAAATTAAATATGATTCCTAAAAGCAGAATGAATGTTATATACATAGATCTAGATAAAAATAACTTTAAGGACACTGCTAAAGAAGGGGAAAATAAAAGTGATAGTGTAATTTCCAAGTTAAAAAAGATTCTATATTAACGGAGGTAAATTAGTGTGGCTAAAAGGGAATATAGGGATAAAGTTATAGTAAAGCGAAGGATGCTGGTTGTTTTTAGCATGCTTTTGCTTTTGTTTTTTGGCCTAGTAGGTAGATTGTCATATCTTATGATATTCAAATCACAGAAATATAAAGCCATTGCCACTGATCAATGGACAAGTGATGTGAAAATTGAGGCAAGAAGAGGGAAAATACTCGATAGAAACGGTAGTGAGCTTGCGGTAAGCGCAAATGTATACAGAGTGGATCTAGATATGAACACTTTAAGAAAAACTAGAGATGACAATAAAATGACTGATGATGAAATAGCAGCTAAATTGGCGGAAGCTGTGGAAATGGATAAAGAAGAAGTATCTAAAATCTTAAAGAAAACTTTGCCAGGAGGATTACCACTTGGATCAGCTACACTAAAAAGAAGAATTGAAAAAGAAGAAGCGGACAAGGTTAGAAACATAGAGATTAATGGTAAAAAATTAAGGGGAGTTATAGTATCACCAGATACTAAAAGGTACTATCCTAATAATAATTTTTTAGCACAAGTTTTAGGACATACAAGAGCCGATGGAGAGGGGCTTACAGGTGTTGAACTTACTTATAATAAGTACTTAGCAGGAGTACCGGGAGTTAAAATTGCTGAAACGGACAATAAGAGTCAGGAACTTCCTTATACTATATCAGAATATACAAAGCCAATACCAGGAAAAGATGTTGTACTTACCATTGACGAAATGATACAACATTTCGCTGAAAAGGCAGCAGATCAAGCATTAAAAGATAATAAAGCTAAAGCTGTTACCATAATAGTTATGAATCCTAAAAATGGAGAAGTGCTAGCTATGGCAAATAAACCTGATTATAATCCTAACTCACCATGGGAAGAAGGAAAGAGTTTTGAAGAACTTCAAAAAAATTGGAGAAATAGAGCTGTCAGTGATACTTTTGAACCCGGCTCTATATTTAAGGTGGTTACAGCTGCTGCAGCCATGGAAGAAAAAGTAGTTGATGAGGAGAACTATAAGATTACTTGCGGTGGAAGTGTATCTGTTGGTAAAAGAACTATTCATTGTTGGAAAAGAACAGGTCATGGGACTGAAACCTTTGTAGACATCCTTAAAAATTCATGTAACGTTGGATTTATGGATTTAGGAAGAAAGCTTGGAGCAGAAAAATTAAACAAGCATATCCAAAAGTTTGGTCTTGGTCAAAAAACAAATATAGATCTTCCAGGAGAAGCAAAGGGTATAATTAAGAAGACTAGTTCAATTACCGAAACGGACTTAGCAACTATTTCATTTGGTCAGACTAATACTTTAACAGGTATACAATATATAACAGCCTTAAATGCTATAGCTAATGGGGGATATTTAATACAACCTCATGTGGCTAAAGAAATAGTTCATTACGATGAAAATAATCAAAAAGTAGTTGATAAAGATTTTAAAGATATTCCAAAGGAGCAAGTTGAAGATGCAGATGTAATGGCAAGATTAAGAGGTTATCTTGAAAAAGTTATATCTGAAGGAGGAGGTCAAAAGGCTTTTGTTGAAGGATATCGTATTGCAGGAAAAACTGGTACTGCACAGAAGGTTGTTGATGGTAAATATGGAGTTGGAAAATATATAGCTTCTTTTGGAGGTATGGCTCCAGCAGATGATCCAAAGGTTACAGTGTTTATTTCAATAGATGAACCAGATCCATCTAACTATTATGCAGGACAAATTGCAACACCTGTTGCAAAACAACTATTTACTGATATTTTTAATTATATGGCGTTAAGTAGTAATGATGGAGAAAAAGTATTATTAAAAAATGTAGTTATACCTGAAGTAAGAGGACTTAGCAAAAATGATGCAATAAAGGTTTTAAAGGAATATAAATTGAACTATGAAATAGATAAAGATGGAGAGTATATAGTAGATATGACTCCTAAACCTGGCTATTCAGTAAATGAAGGAGGCAAAATACTACTTTACACTGGAGACTCAAAAAATTATAATAAGGAAGTGGTAGTTCCAAATCTTAAAGGGTATAATAAAGAAAAAGCCGTTGAACTCCTCAAGAGTCTTGGAATTGAGACTAAGATAATTGGGCAGGGAATTGTTTTTGAACAGAGTATCGGTGCCGGACAAAAGGTTAACAGAGGTACTACTGTAGTAACACTTACACTCAATGAAATTGGAGATTAAAATAGTTTTTGGAGGAAATAGCTACAGAATATAATAAAAAATAGTATGTGATTAGCATTTATGCTAATCACATTAATTTGTTAAATTAAGAGGTGAAGTTATGAGACTTTTAGAATTATTAAAGGACTTAGAATATGAAGTGGTTACTGGACAGGTTGAAATTGAAATAAATGAAGTTCAGTATGATTCAAGAAAAATAGACAGTGGGGATTTATTTGTTTGCATAGAAGGATTTAATGTAGATGGACATAATTATATAAATAATGCTGTCTGCAAAGGTGCTACGGCGATAATCTGTAGTAAGGATATAAACGCAAACTTGGATTGTACAGTTATTAAAGTTAATGACACAAGAAAAGCTTTAGCAATAGTATCATCCAATCTATATGGAAACCCATCTAGAGATATAAAACTGATAGGAATAACAGGCACCAATGGAAAAACTACGTCTACCTATATGATTAAATCAATACTTGAAGGTGCTGGATATAAAACAGGTTTAATAGGTACTATAGCAAATTATATTGGTGGGGAGAAATTAAAAGCAGATAGGACTACGCCAGAATCTTTAGAGCTTCACAGTCTATTTAATGAAATGAAAGATAGGGAAATTGAATATTGTATTATGGAAGTTTCCTCGCATTCATTGAGTCTAAATAGAGTATATGGATTGAACTTTTCTCAAGCAATATTCACAAATCTTACCCAGGATCATCTTGATTTTCATAAGACTTTTGAAAATTATTATAGAGCTAAATTAAGTTTATTTGAGAATACCAATAATTCAATAATCAATATTGATGATACTTATGGTAGAAAGATGATAGAGGACATTCCTAAAAGCAGTAGTATAGTTACATATTCTATTGAAGGATTAGGTGACTTAGTTGCTAAAAATATCGAAAACCACTCTAGGGGAGCAGAATTTGATCTACAATTTAAAGGAGAAAATGTACATATTAATTTAAGTATACCAGGAAAATATAATGTTTATAATGCTTTATGTAGTGCAGGGGCTTGCCTTAGTGAGGGGGTTTCACTAGAGTTAATTAAAGAAGGACTAGAAAATGTTGTAGTGCCAGGAAGATGTGAAATTGCAACTAAAAACTATAACCTTAGATTTGATGTTATTATTGACTATGCACATACACCAGATGGTTTAGAGAATATATTAAAGACTGCAAGAGAATTTACAAAGGGAAGACTTATAAGTGTATTCGGATGTGGGGGAGATAGAGATAAGACAAAGAGACCTATAATGGGAAATATAGGTTCAGAATTATCAGATGTGGCAATAATAACTTCAGATAATCCAAGAAGTGAGGAGCCAATGAGTATTATTCAAGATGTTATAGGTGGAATAAAAAAAGATAATTATGTTGTTGTAGAAAATAGAAGAGAAGCTATTAAGGAAGCAATGAAGATGGCCGAAAAGGATGATGTAATAGTAGTTGCAGGAAAAGGCCATGAAGACTATCAAATTTTAAAAGATAGAGTAATTCATTTTGATGAAAGAGAAGTAATATCTGACATTATAAAGGAGTTGTTTTAAGTGGAGATATTGTACTTTGAAGAAATAGTTAAAGCTGTACAAGGAAAAGTATACATAAATGCTGACAAACATAAATATAATAATTTGAGCACAGATACAAGAAAAATATGTAAAGATAGTATATTTATAGCTTTAAAGGGACAGAATTTTAATGGCAATGATTATGTAGAACAGGCTAGCAGCAATGGTGCCAATCTTTGTATAGTAGATGAAATCAAATTTCGAGATTCAAATTTAAAAGATAATACATCTATTATACTAGTAGAGGACACAAGAAAGGCACTTTTAGATTTAGCTGAGTATTATAGAAGCAAATTAAGTGTAAAAATAATTGGGATTACAGGATCTACTGGTAAAACATCTACAAAGGATTTGACAGCTGCAGCTTTAAGTTCAAAATTAAAAGTATTTA
>JAYFRK010000460.1:0-3026 GCA_034925975.1 Clostridium sp. | reverse complement strand
AAATAATCTTCCATATTCCGCTGTCCTATGATGAATCACAGCCTCTGACATTTTATTTAGTACTCTCTGTGGAACATTAGTAGGCCCTGGCGTCATAAGTAACTTTTCTTCCATATCAAAATCCCCCTTTTTAAATGCACTCCCATTTCAATTTTAAAATCAATACAGATCTTGCCCCAATTATAAGCTCATAATTTTTACTAAATATTTTTAAAATTAATTTTTTAATGACAGCTTCTTTCATTACAAGTCAAGTCTTTATCTTATCAATAAATAAGAAAATAAAAAAGTCCTCATCCAAGACAAAGTCAAGGACGAAGACATACTATCTACGTGGTACCACCTTATTTCACTGCTGCTGCAGTCTCTTTACTTTAACGGGTAATTCCGGTATAGGTTGCTACCCCTATACAGCTTCAGGTCGGATTCAATAACTTTCACTGTAGATTTTCACCAACCATCCACTCTCTGAAAATGAAATATTATTTACTACTACCTTGCATAGCTTCTGCTTTTGTATAATTATAATAAACTAAAAATAATAATGCAATAGATATTTTAAATTTTATTATTTTTGAAACCGATTGCATAAATAATTATTATTCATATATATCAGCAAACTCAATATGTATCCGCTCAACTTTATTATCATTAAATATTTCATTTGCTTCTGCCTCTTCCTCTGTCAACACCTTTACTGGAAGCTGAATTATAAACTCACTTCCTTCCCCAAGACTACTTCTAATATCTATAGTTCCATCGTGCATTTCTATGAGGGATTTAACAAGAGATAAACCTATTCCGCTTCCTTCGTGGTTTCTCTTCATACTTTTATTAACCTGCCCAAACCTTTCAAATATTACTTTAAGTTTATCCTCGGGGATTCCTATTCCACTGTCTTTTACTGATATAACAATACTATTTCCCTTATCTATCATAGTAACCCATATTTCATCTCCAGGATTAGTGAATTTTACAGAGTTAGAAAGAAGGTTTAGAATAATCCTTTCTATTTTATCTGGGTCACAGGCTAGTATTTTTTCTTCTACGTCAGTATCAAATATTAGATTAACTCCTTTATTTTCCACATACTCTACAACTGATAAGGTTATTTCCTCTACGATGTTTACAATATTATAATTATGTAGGTTAAGATTGTAAAATCCAGAGTCTATTTTAGATATATCTATAAAATTATTGATTAATCTTAATATTCTATAGCAATTTTGCCTCATTATTTTTAGATATTTCTCATTTTTAGCATAATTAGTGGATATACAATCGTTTTCATTATACAAATCAAGAACTTGCACTGATCCAAGTATCACATTTAGTGGTGTTTTCATTTCATGAGATATATTACCTAAAAATTCAGTTATAATCCTATTAACTTCTAATGTCTCATTTAACCTCTCTTCACTGGCTTTTACATCATTCTTTAACTTTTCTATCTCTTTATCCTTAGTTATGTTTCTAATTAAACATAATACAGCTGGTTCATTTTTATAATTAAGATACCTTTCCTTAACCTCTATATCTATAATTCCATTATCCGTAGAAATTTGAGTTTCATAAAATTCTCTAACTAAATCTTTACTATATTCTTTTTTATCAAAGTCACGAACTATACCTTCACTCTTATTATATAGCAGCTCTACTAAAGACTTTCCAATAATCTCTTCCTTACTAGCATCTCCAATTAAACTAGCTGCTAACTCATTTACAAATATTACTTTACCTCCGCTATGTATAGCTATAGCTTCTTGGGCATTTTGAATGAGCAAGTCATAACATTCTTGATTTTCTATAAGTATTTCTTCCATACGCATTCGCTGGTAGCTTTCTTCATTAAGTTTTCTGCTGGTGTATCCTAATTGAAAATCTTTTTTCTTTAAATCCTTAGCTAAAAGCCTATATGGATTTCTTAAGCCTACTTCTACTACGGATTTGTAAGTGAAATAGAATGAAATTGTTTTAAAAATATGGCCTAATATATTCTCAATTCCATAAATATCATTATAAAGTGTTAGACTAAGCTCAGATAAAATTGTAAAAATCAAAGAAAGTTCAAGGAATACCCAAGTCTGATGATCTATATTTTTTTTACCTTTAAACATTATGATAGCAACAAAAAATACAAAAAAAGAAATTAAATACTCACTAAGTATCTTAAAATTAGTAAGCTTTGAACTGTCTATTAAACATTCTGGAAAAGTATGCCATTGAAATATAGATAAAATTAAAAAACCTGAAATGATAGCATAGATCCATAAGATCTGATTAAATTTAATACTTTTATAGTTCTTATAGAATAATATACCTACAATAAGAAGAGTTATTGACTCTATGTATCTAGCTGAAATCCACAATTGAGTACATATATTGCTTAAAGATGGTACTTTGGCAAATATGCCCATACCCTCATATGTCAGAACATGTAGTAAATCAAATATCATTACAAAACCATATCCTATTCCAAGTATTGAAAAAAAATTATTTTTTAAATCCTTGTAAGAATTTAATGTAACAATGAATATGGTAGAAGCTATTAGCACACTAAATAACTCTAAAATGCTATGAAAAAGAAGATAATTTTGAAACCCTAGGTACATTAAACTAATAATTAGTAACGTCCAAATAATTACAGTTATAATTATTTTATATACTATTCCCTCTACATTAGATTCAATATAATTTTCATTAGTGCCTTTACTCCAGGACATTTGTTAACCCTCCCCCTCATGTAAAATTATTTTGAAAAGGAAAATTTTCACGCAATAGTAAAAACTTAATGTGCTTTCCCTTAATGATAAAATTTAGAAATAATGTTATATAATATCTCTTCTACAAACCTTTGTAGAATCCTGCTAAACTATAAAATAATTCAATAAATTATTTTATAGTACATTATTCAATACACTTTCCTGTGATATACTATATTAAAAATGGGCTATGTTAAGAGGTTATTGATTTTTTATTATGATAAACTCAACAATCTTTAAAATAGCCTTAGCCTACTAACGGAA
>JAYFRK010000444.1:0-2441 GCA_034925975.1 Clostridium sp. | reverse complement strand
ATGTTCTTAGGCTCATCTATATTTGAAGCCGCCCCGCTATATATCTCGCTTATTCTTCCTTGGCCATGATCTCCAAGGTAATTTAATAACTCTTTATAAAATTTCTTAAGTTCAGTTCCATCTCTTCTAACTAGCTCATCCCATCTATACTGCTCTGGAATTTTCCCTTCTGCTCCTGTTTCTTTTGCCATCTTTAAGAATAATATATAAGTAATCTCTGTAACATATTGATGATAAGTTATACCATCGTCTCTTAGCACATTACATAGATTCCAAAGTTTATTTACAATCTCTCCGTTATTCATATTACGCAAGTCCCCTTTCGTTGAACATATTCTCCTTAATGTCATCAATTATTTGTTCAAGCTTTCCATCAAATATTTTATTGAATCTGTTAAAACCGCCTTGTCTTTTGAAATTACCTATTTCAAATACTTCACTATCTATTATAACTTCCTTTATCATAAATTCCTCAATTCTTTTAAGCCAAGGTTCCTGCAGTGGAGTAATATTGTATTCTTTTCTTATCTTTTGAACTGCCCCTCTCACCCTTTCTTCCTTTGGAATTAAAGCACTTCCTAAGGCTTGTTGCCTTATAAAAGATATTATATCTGCTGCAATATCTTCATCTTTTAAATCTTTCCATGCAGTTCTTAAATATTCTTCATTGAATCCATTATAATCAAGCACAGTTTTTAAGCCTTTTAAGGATTCCCTTGTTAAATCCTTAGGTTTTGTGCATACAATTTCAAGAGCTAGAATTTTGTTTTTATTCTCTTCAATAAATGCCTTAAACTCTTCTAAATAGTCCTCTGGTCTTTTTCCATTTCCATAGCCTCTTGAGTGTTCCACTAAAACATCTTCTTCTTTTGATACATAGGTATAGCTGTGACTTATACTTTTTTCATCTAAATATTCTATTAAGCTGTTGCTTTCTATAATAAGTTTCATACCATCTTCTACTGATAGCATTTTTAAATCATCAATAAATTCATCTGGTGTCTTATTCTTACTTAGACTTTTGAATATTTCTCTTTCTTCATTTCTTATAAGTTTTTTCTTTCTTTGAAGTTTTGCTATTATCTTGTTCATTTCATTTTTCTTTTCTTCATCTGAAGAAGCTCTTTTTAAGTTTTCTATTAAGGTATTAAAATCTTCCTTTTTGTCCACTACAACCGGCTTCATATTTGTAACCTCTGACAGTGCTTCATAAATATTTACACAGTCAAAGATCTCAAAGTGAGTCTTATTTATATCTTCACACAGTCTTGTAGCTCTTCCAAGCATCTGTTCATATAGGATTCTCGATTTAACCCTTCTTAAAAATACTAGCTTTGTTATCTTTGGTACATCTATTCCTGTAGTGAGTAAATCAACGGTTACTGCAATGGTTGGATATTTCTCATTCTTAAATTTCTTTATAGCAAGATCAGTGTCTTTTATAGAGCCTGTTATCTTTTGAATTGCGTCATCATCTACTCCACCTAAAAGCTCATCATAAATCTCTTTTAAAAGTCTTACTATTGTGTCTGCATGAGCATCGTTAGAGGCAAATATTAAGGCTTTCTCTTCTCCATCAGGACTTAAATATTTAGCCACTTCCCTCAGCACTTCTCTATTAAAGCTTTCCACTATTACCTTTCTGTTAAAATCATCTATATCAAATTCCAGATCATCAGGAATTTCTTCACTATTTATAACTTCTCCAGTTAAGGTATCATATTTAGGTACCACTACCCCCTTATTATAATGCAAGCCTTCTTCCATAAGCTTAGTTTTTATTATATGTGGCGGCTCGTGATCTACTAAATATCCATCTATTACTGCATTTCTATATGTATAATTGTAGACAGGTGCTCCAAATATTTGAGTAGTATGGAGGGCTGGAGTGGCCGTTAGCCCTACTTTAAATGCATCAAAATATTCTATAACCTTTTTATACTTGCTTACAAAGTCCCTATTATCTCTAAAATCAACTTCTCCATCAGTCATTTCCCTATCTAATATATATCCTCTGTGTGCTTCATCCACAATAATGCAATCATAGTCTCCAACAGATGGTATACTATTATTCTCTGATGAATACATAATCCTTTTTACCATAGCTTGTACTGTGGCTATATGGACTTTAGTTTCTCTTTCCATAGTTTTATCTTCTAAACTATTTATATTATATATTTGATTTAAAGTCTGTAGATTTTCAATTTTAACTTCATCAAAGGTTTCCTTTGCCTGGATTCCTAGTGCAGTTCTATCAACTAAAAATAAAATTCTTTTAAATCTTTGAGTATATAACAGCCTGTATATAAGCCCTAGAACTGTTCTTGTCTTTCCTGTACCTGTAGCCATAGTAATTAATGAAGATTTTCTGCCTTCTATTATTGCTTTTTCTACAGCTCTTAAAGCCTCTACCTGATAATATCTAAGGCCTACCCCCTCCG
>JAYFRK010000212.1:0-2124 GCA_034925975.1 Clostridium sp. | reverse complement strand
TTAATTTCATCTTCTTTTAATCCTATTTGCTCTAATAGGTCTGTACGTTTAGACCGTGCCTCAAAAGATGAATCCATCAATAAACTATCATATTGTGCTTGTAGTTTAGCTTTTTCTTGCTGCTTCTTATTTAACTCCTTGT
Source organism: Clostridium sp. (assembly GCA_034925975.1). Lineage (GTDB taxonomy): Bacteria > Bacillota > Clostridia > Clostridiales > Clostridiaceae > Clostridium_H. The sequence continues at coordinate 1,982 of JAYFRK010000212.1, read as the reverse complement.
CGTATGAATCTTTATCTTCCTGTCTGTCAATTTCTTTTATTTTAGTATTATATATATCTTCATATGCTTTTAATTCATCATTAAGTGATTTGAGTATTTGCTCATGTTCTTCTTCAAAAATTTCAAGTCTAGTTTTACTACCATTTTCTAATAATTTCTTTTGCTCATCGGTTAAATTTTTAATTAATAGCAACTCTTTAGCTTTTGCTTCTTTTGCTAACTCTAACTCTTTTTCATATTTATTCTTTAATGCTGAAACAATTTCGTCTTCTATTGATGCTAATGCATCTATTTTTTCCTTATTTATAGCTTCAAGTGTTTTCTCTAATTGTTGAACATTTTTAGTAGATTCATCTATTTTTTCATTATAAACTTCAACCTGTTCTTTAATTAAATTCCACTCTAAAGTACCTTCTTTTAATACTTTTAACTGTTGTGAATAACTATCTCTAGCCTTAGTATTGAAGTCCAATTCATCTTTCTTTGCCTTCAATAATTCCTGACTTAATCTAATTTTTTCATTGTAATTAGTTTTATCATCAATTTCCAGCAAATCAAGCTTATCTTGAATATCTCCTGCGATATCAGCTAAATCATTTGAAGTCAACTCATTAAGTTTCTCTTGCCAATCAAGTCTTTCTTTAATGGTTGTATTAATATCATTCTCAACATCTAGTATAGCTAATTCATTTGTATGTAATTCTTTATTGTAATTTTTAAGATTGTCTATTAGCTGCTTAAATTTTTGTGCATTTTCTTCATACTGTTTTTGTTTCTTTTGACCTGCTTCATCATAACCTGTAAAAACATCTTGTCCATACATTTTATTGTATAAGTTAGCCCAATCTTCCTCAGTCATTCTTGCTATGTCATTTACAGATTTATTTTTCAAATTTCCTGTGAATCTTTGTAATTCAGCAATAATACCATTATTTCTTTTATTAATTAACTCAGCACGTTGAGATTCTAAAACTTTTTGCTTTGAATTTAAATCACCTAGTTTTTTAATTTGCAAGTCTATTATTTGTGAATAAGCATCTTTTGATTGTATATCTTGAAGTTTCTGAGTGTTCTTAGCAATTCTATTCATAATAACGTCATAGTTTTCTAACTGACTGTTTATTGCTTGAAGCTTTACCTCATACATGTCAAGTGGTTTACCATCAAAGGTGTATTTAGTTGGTTCTTTGGATTTTTTAGAACCACTACCATCACTAGGATGGGTAAATTCTGATGCACCATAGTTTGGCAAAGAAATACCATTTATTGCTTCTCCATAAATTCTATCAATTTCAGCTATATACCCACTTAAATTATGTATATTTGTAGCTGCTCTACCTCCAATGAACAAACCACCTCTTTGCATATCGTTATATTCAGCGTTTTCGGCATCAGTAATAGTTCCATTCTTCCACTTTTGATGTAATACTTCCATTCTTCCATTTGTTAAAGATGAAAGAGCTTTCATTTCTTCTTGATACATAGCTATTCTTTTTTTAACTTGCGCATAGGTAGTTTTTGTAGTTCCTATCTGTATTGTTGCATTTTGTTTAGCACTTTCTAATTTAACCTTTGTTAATGTTTCTACAGTAGTGCCTTCTGTCTTCAACATGCTTATTTCTTTATCTAATAAACCAGTATTTTTTATTGTTGCATTTCCTTCTTTATCTTTAACAACAATAAGTCCATTTATTTTAGATTGTAAAATCTCTGATAATTGTGATAGCCTTTGCCTTTGTACTGCATTTTTATTTTGTATAGAATTTAAATTTTGATATTCATTTATTAAAGATATTATTTCATCTCTATTTTTAATTTCTTCTTCTGCTTGCTTTCTTATATTATCAGCAATTTCCTTATTTGCTAACAGCGTTTCAGCTCTTCCTAACTCTATTATATCTCCTGTAGTTTGATTTATTATAAACCCTGCATCTTTCAAAGCTTTAGTTAAATCATTGATTCTATTATTTATTTTGCCAAAA
>JAYFRK010000482.1:0-6205 GCA_034925975.1 Clostridium sp. | reverse complement strand
TTCAACAGTGCAGATATTATTGAGGAGAGTGTAAAATGTTTGAGGATAAGAATTTTGATGAATTAAATATAATTGCAAGAAAATTAGTTTTAAACAATCAATGGGATGATACTGCCATTGAGGTAAATAAAAGGATTATTGAAAAAAAAATTAACTATCCAGGTGCACACACAAGATTAGCAAAATGTTTATTAGCAAAAGGTGACCGTAAAGGGGCTTACGAAATATATAAAAAAGTATTAGAGTTTGATCCAAACAATACAATTTCATGGAACTTTGTTAAGTGTGAAGAATTTTCCGTAAGAGAAAAAAAACAAAGAAAAAAAAATGAAGAGAGAATAGCTGAAGAATTAGAAGAAAAACGCAAAAAGGATATACAAATTAAACGTATGATTAGTGAGATTTAGTAACTATAAAGAATATAACAGGATTACAAACAGCAAACTCAGATTTTGATATTTTATCCATTAAGTTTACAATTTTAAAGTATGTCCTAATTAAATAAAGTGTTGTAATACTAATTCAGTAGTTGCTAAGGTAGCTATTGATTTTTTTTGACCTAAATTACCATCGGATGATTACAACATATTCCACAACTCAGAAGTAAATCTTCAATATGCTTGCTGAGCTGATGGCCTAAAAAAAGCCTGCAAATTCACTCCACTCCCTCCGCTCCTTCGCATCTTAAATATTTTTCATATATGATGGATAAGTTTTACCATAAAGCTAAAAATACTCATAATAGGATTAATAAAAGGAGTAGAATTACATTGGATAAAACAGCAATAATTATAGGTGCAGGGGTAGGTGGGCTAGCTACTGCTGTAAGATTACTGAGTAAAGGCTATAAAGTTACTATTTATGAAAAAGAAAAATCAGTTGGAGGAAAGGTAAATTTTATTGAAACAGAGAATTTTAAATTTGATTTAACTGCGTCTATTTTGATGACTCCAGAAATATACAATGAGATTTTCCAGTACGCAGGCAGAGATTATAAAGATTACTTAAAATTTATAAAAATTGATCCAATTTATAGAGCATATTATTCTGATGGGAGTAACTTTAATCTGTTTAGTGATACTTCAAGGCTTACTGAAAGTTTAGAAAAAATATCAAAGGAAGATTCTATAGGTTACTATAAATTTCTTTCGCATGTTTATGAAAAGTACATTATTGCTGATAAATATTTTCTTCAACGAGCTTATAGAAAACCTATAGATTTCTTTAATACTGTTTCCATAGAAAAGATATTTAAAATAAATTCCTTTTCTACTGCGTATAACTATATTTCAAAATACATAAAGGACCAAAAAGTTCGAAATTTAATAGCTTTTCAATCATTGTACGTAGGTATTTCTCCATTTGAAGGACCTAATATTTATACTCTTGTACCTACTATAAGTCAACTTTACGGACTTTGGTATCTTCAAGGAGGAATGTACTCTTTCATAGAAGCATTGGAAAAACTAATATATGAGTTGGGAGGAACTATTAGTAAAAATACTTTTATAGAAGAAATTTTAATTGAGGATAATAAGGCTGTAGGGGTTAAGAGTACCTTGGGAATAGACAAAGGGGATATTGTTATCTGTAATGCAGACTTTCCTTATGCAATTAAAGAATTAGTTAAAGATAAGAGGAATAAGGGAAAATATACAGATAAAAAACTTTCTAAAATGAAATATTCTTGTTCTACATTCATAATGTACCTTGGTTTAAGAAAAAAATATCCTGAACTTTCAGTTCATAATATCTATGTTGGACAGAATTTTAAAGAAAATATAGATTCAGCTTTTTTAGGCAAGCTTCCTGAAAATCCTTCTTTATATATCTATTGTCCAAGTAGAATTGATCATGCTATGGCAAAAGGCGATACAGAATCTTTAAATGTTACGGTTCGTGTGCCTAACATGTTATTTAACAATATTAATTGGAATGATAATACTATAAATCTTTTAAGAAAAAAAATATTCAATGAGCTTTCCAATATAAAAGGTTTAGAAGACTTAGAAAAAAACATAATATATGAAAGCTACCTTACACCTAAAGACTTGTCAACTAGGTTTAACTCTTATGGTGGAACAGCTTTCGGTCTTAGTCCTACTATTACACAAACTAATTATTTTAGACCCCATATAAAGTCAGATACAATTGATAACCTTTATTTTGTAGGAAGCTCTGTTCACCCTGGCACAGGAGTGTCTATAGTATTGCGTTCTAGTAAGCTTGCTGTTGAAGAAATATTAAAGGATTTTTCTTAAGCAAAATCACCTCTGGGGGCAATGCCGTTGCCGTTGTCCCCAGTGGCACTTGTGATTAATTTGATTTTTTTTCTTTTTTTATTGCAATTGTGAGAGTACATAATAGTCCTCCCCAAAGAACTGTTGCTCCTATAATAAAAAATAGTATTGCACTATATGACATTTAGATCGCCTCCTCTTGTTCAGAGTTAATATCTTCTTTCCAAGATGTTTTACTAATTATTATTGCTAATGTAATACCAAATAAAATTATACTCCATCCATATGTTAATAAGCTTGATAATTCATAATCCCCATAAGGTGAACGTATTTCTGTAATAATACTATTAACTAACATATAAGTTAATATAGTTGGTGTAATATATTTGATAATTATATCCCACCATTTACCTATTTCATAATAGGAAACTGAATTTGTATGATTACGTATTGTTTTTGCTTTAATTATCCAACCTACCAATATAGATTCTAATAATCCTACAACTACTATTCCGTAATTGTTTATAAAATTATCCATAATATCTAATAAATAAAGTCCTGCATTTGTTGCAAATATTGAGCTTATACAAAGCCCAATTAAAGACATAATAGACACTACTTTTTTACGATCCCATCCTGTTTTATCAATTATAGAAGAAGAAATAGCTTCTACCAGAGATACGGAAGATGTTAATCCAGCGAATAGTAGACAAGAGAAAAATAAAACACCTAGAATATTTCCCCAAAATCCCATAATTGAAAATACCTTTGGGAAAACTATAAAGGCAAGTCCTATACCACTAGATACAACTTCATCAATACCTACTCCTTGATTATTTGCCATAAATCCAATTATTGCAAATACTCCAATAGCAGATAAAAATTCAAAACCACAATTTGCAAAGGCGGTTATGAAAGCACTATTATTTATATCTGTTTTTTCAGATAAATAACTTGCATAAGTCATCATTATACCTGTAGCTATACTTAGTGAAAAAAATACTTGTCCGTAGGCTGCAATCCAAACTTTAGGATCTTTTACTTTTGACCATTCTGGTGTAAATAATTTGTTTAAGCCTACCGATGAGCCTTCTAAAGATATTCCTTTTATAACTATAATTATCATAATTATTAGTAGTGTTGGTAATACGATCTTGTTTAGTTTTTCTATTCCATATTTTATTCCTTTATAACATATTATCCAATTAATAATCCAAACTAGAATTATACTTATCAGTACTGGCATTACTATACCGCCAAAATCAAAAGGTGATGTTGATAAATTTAAGAAATCATTGAAAAAATATTTATTGGTATCAGTGCCCCAGCCTTTTTTGAAGCTTAGTGTTAAATATTTTATAGCCCAGCTTAAAATCATTGAATAATAACATAGAATTATACTTGAACTAATTATTGGCCACCATCCAAGCCATTCCCATTTTTTATTTGATCTTGCAATTGTAAGAGGGGTAGATCCTCTATATTTGTGTCCCATTCCGTATTCAAGAATTAATAAAGGTATTCCTGCTGTAAATATAGCAAAAAAGTAGGGTATTAAAAAAGCACCACCACCATTAGAATAAGCTACATATGGGAATCGCCATATGTTTCCTAATCCTATTGCAGAACCAACTGCTGCAAGTATAAAACCCATTTTAGTTCCCCATTGTTCACGAGATTTTTTCATTTGTTTCAGCCCCTTTAATATATTTTTTTATAAAATAAAAAAGCCTAGTAGTTTATTATATTATCTACGAGGCTTCAATATATTTAATCATAAATATTATATTAGCTATCATAGATACAATACGCATTTGTTTAAGCGATTGTATTTATGATAGTATTTTTGTCTATCTATATACAATCGCTAAATTAAGTTAGCTAATAATAAGAGGGAATTATTTAATTTTGATATTGGTGTATTAATTTTAAAATTCATAATATATCCTCCTAATTATAATTTTAGTCTGTTTAGAAATTGTGCAAACATTGATTAGCCTAACTTTTAAGGCTTTAGGCTTTTATTTTAGTTAATTTATTGTAATGTTATTTCTACGAAAGTAACATTACAATAAGTAATTTATGAAACTATAATTTGTGTAATGGTATCACATATATATAGTATTGTCAAATATGAATAATTTCTAAATAGGCTCTTTAGGAGTGATTATGATTTAAAATATTACCATTCCAATAGAATTATGATAGTATAAAAGTTAATCCATCAGGTGTACTCGTTCTCCTGGGGGATATCTTTTTTGTTTCGATATTTAAATCTAGTTTATGCGTACATGATAGCAAATTTTTTATATAAATAAAAATAGTATTTAATAAATTTGAAAAAATGGTATAATAAAAGCGATACTTATTAATTATTAAATAATAATTAATTTTAAAACATTGTAATTATTAAATAATATTTATTTCAAAAAGTCTTATCCAATGTATGCATATCTTAAGATGGATACTACCCAGGGGTTTGGGTAGCTATGTTGCCTATTAATAGTAATTTATTCTGTTATAGGCATGTTTTCGACATACCAATTTAAAGGCAAAGTATAGTATAATAATTAATTGAATGAAAGTCATATGTGTGAGGTAAAGTATGAAAAAAAAGTATACTATCATTGTTGGTGTAATTTTATTAGTAAGTATTTTTATAGGTATCTTTATTTATAGAAATTATGATATAGATAATAGCACAGGAGAGCTAACTATAAATAAGAAAAGTAGTTATGATGCATCAAAGGAAATTAGTGAAGCATTAAACTCATTGGATAGTAGTAAAAAGGCAGATGTAATAACTAATGTTAATACATCATCAAATATGGTAACTTTGTCTTTTGAAGGGCTTGGTAATAAAGATACTATGAATAAAATAATGGACCTATTAGATACTTATGGTATAAAGGCAACCTTTTTCGTCCCTGGGATTAAAGCAGCAGAAGATCCTAGCATAATAAAAATGATAAAAAAAAGTGGACATGATATAGGAAATGGCACTCTTTCAGAAACTAAAAATATGGAAAAGCTGTCTAAAGAAGAATTGGTTATTGACTTTTGTAATACTAACAAGATTTTAAAATCTATAACAGGTAAAGTTCCTGATCTATTAAAATGCAATTCTACAATTTATAATGATAGTATTTTAGCAACGGCTTATGCATCAGGAAATAAGTATGTTGTTAATAGTAATCATTATTTAAGTTATCAGAGTTTTAAAAATTATGATGAAGCCTATTGGTATATGAAGAATTTGCAAAATGGAACAATAGTTTCTATAAAATTAGAGGGTGTTTTAGATAGTTTTGAATATGGACAGCGAAGGGCTGAAGAAAAACCTGCAATAGATAAGAAAGCCGGAATAGATGAATCTGAAAGCAAGGATAAAGAAGAAGTAACAATTGTAGAAATAGTAGAATGGTTACTAAAATCAATGGATGAACAAAAAAAGATAGCTGTTAAGGTAGCTGATCTGCCAAGTATTAAAAAATATAATGAATTATATAATAGTAAGAATATATTAAATAAGATATACAAGCAAAATAATAAATTGAAAAATAATAAATCAGAAGGTAATAAACCAGAAAACATCAAATCAGAAAATAAGGAAGTAAAAAATGATATAGATTTAATTAATTTTAAAGAATTAATAGATAAAAATAATAAGAGACTTGCTCCTGTTATTTCACAATTTTACACAACTCAGAAGTCTTTATCATATACATTTAGAGGTCTAAGCAATGAAGCTAGTCTATATAAAACATTGGAGATGCTTGAAAAGCTTAATGCTAAGGGAACATTTTTTGTAACAAAAGATGAAATACTGAAGTATCCAGATAGGATAAATAAAATATTAAAAGCAGGACACGAAATCGGAAATGGAGGAATAACAGCTAGTTCCACTTTATTAAATAAATCAACAGAGGAAATATGTAGAGAAATATATGAAGTGGACAAGTTAT
>JAYFRK010000553.1:0-3449 GCA_034925975.1 Clostridium sp. | reverse complement strand
TAATTTATCTTGTGACATAGCTCCAATAGCTAGTACACTAATTAAAATATATATAGCAGCAGTTACTATAGTTCCATATATAGTGCTTATCTTTATATTTCTTTCTGGATTCTTAATTTCTCCTGCTGGAACAGTAGCACTCTCTATTCCCAGAAATGACCATAAGGTTATACTAACTGCTGCTGGAATTGTAGATAAACCTTTTAATTCTGGAGATGACACAGTTGTAAAGTTGCTTCCCTGAAAGTGTGTTGCTGCTATAATTACAAATACTATCAAGGGAACTATCTTAAATATAGTAGTCACTATACCTGTAATTCCAGCCTGTTTTACTCCTCTTACATTTATAATAGTAAATATCCAAAGTATTGATGACGAAATCAAAAATGCTAATAATCTACTTTCTCCAAGTATAGGGAAAAAATAACTTAAATAACTAGTTGCAGCTGTTATAATTGCTGCATCACCAACCCATATACCTATCCAATATAGCCATGCTACTAAAAAAGCAGCAAATTCTCCAAAAGCAGCTTTAGTATATACTATTGGCCCTCCTGTCTTTGGCATTGCCATACCAAGCTTTGCAAAGCTTAGTGCTAAGAAAATGGAACCAATAGAAGTAATAATCCAAGCGATAATAGTAGCTTTTGGACTTGATGCTGCTGCAAGCCCCTGTGGTGCCATAAAAATTCCTGAGCCTATGGTATTGCCCACTACAATGGCTATTGCAGCAAAAAGTCCTAAATCTCTTTTTAATGTCACTGGTCCATCTGTATCTTTATAATTCTTCATTTTACCACATCCAATTTAGAATATATTTTATTAAATTTTTAGCTAAATTTTTCTCTGTATTAATATATGTTGTATTTTTTCTAGTGTGTCCAATTTATTCTTTATATTTATTTATCTTATTTGTAGCTAAATATATTGCATATTTAAAAATTGATAAAGCTTGAGGTAAAATTTTATATTGATTTTTAGTACTTATATTTCTATATTTTTCTGGTTTTGTATTTGCCCCTAAAAACCATATCTTATCATCCTCATCTATTGCTATGTTTATTTCCATTTCTCCAAAGTGTCCAAATTCCCATTCAATAAACTCACCTATTCTACACACTATTTCTGAAAATTCACTTTCACTAAAACTTTCCCATTTTCCTTCTTGATTTTTAATAATTAATATTTTTAAATTTCCTTTTTCATCAGTACATTTTATTCCTTGTTGTACCATAAAGCCAAACTTTCCTTCTTTTTGGGTAACATATTTTTCTATAGTATCTTTAATTTTATCCATTCTATCTATAAGCGTAATTTTATATTTGCATGTATTAAACTGAAGTTTATATTTTTCACCTTCTTTTTCTATGGACAATACTTCATCTTCACGGCTTTCCTTTGAAGGCTTAAAGAATACATAATTAAACTTTTCAAGCATATATGAAACGTCATCAAAACTTTTATAGTAAATAGTTTCAGGTAAATAAAAATTATTTTCACTGTATTTCAACAAGCTTTTGTATAATAAATATTTATTTAAAGTTTCATTAGAATTAATAAATTCTGTACTAAAAAAATTTTTAAATTGTCTTCGAACCTTATTGGATTCATTTGTATCATTAGGATTGTCAAATGGATCTCTATCGTATATAACATCTGGCATTGGAAGCCATAATTCTTGCCAATAATTCAACCTTTTTACGAAAGTATAGCCTTTAATTTTTTTATTTTCCCAATCAATGTTGTCATTGGAAAAGCAATAACTTAAACAATTTACGTAGGGACTTGCATTTTTTATATAATCTACAATACTAACTGATATCTTATTGTTTTTTATTAATTTAAAGCTACTTTTACTCATATAGATTGCTACTACAGGTCCTAGATATAGATGATTATCCTTTTTCCACATATTTAAAGAAAGATTTTTATGAAGAAAAAAATAGTCATATAAAAATTTTGAAAAATAAATACAACTATTGCTATCATCTGTTGACTTTATTGAACAACTATTACTAAATTGCCCTAAATGAATTATATATTTATCTCTAGTATCTATTTTCAGGGCATCATATATGTCCTTGCTAAAATAACATACATTATTTTCTCTATCACTATATATTTTTTGCACTTGAATCTTCAAAAAATCACCCCACTAAAATTCATTAGCTCTCATCAAAGTGCCTATAATTTATTAAAATTTAATATATGTATTTCCCTATATTATATTGATACTACCATGGTATTCAATGATAAATTAGTGGTGATAGTATAAATCTGATGTTAGTAAAAACTTAGTTTGTAAATTTATTTAAAATTCATTAACATAGCTAAATTAAATCTCATATATTGAAGTAGAAACATATGGGAGTGAAATTATGCTTATAAACAAATTAAAGATAAAGTACTTAAATTCAAATAATGTACTAACTTGCTATTTAACAGATAATCATATATCAAATTTAGGACTAAACAGCGAAAGCGATTATATGATAATATCGGCAGGCTCAATTACCCTTCGTTTAAAGAAGATTATCGTAAAAAGTGATGAATTAAATCCTAAAATTCTCTATTTATCTGAGGATTTAAAAAATCTAATTTATATACCAGAAGGTACAGTATTTCAGATAAAGACTTTATCTAGTGATAGATTAGAGTTAGGTCCAATTATAGGAATATTCATACCTGAGGAAGATATAAATAATTTGATTAGGGGAAAAATTATTAATTCTTATACCCACTTTACATTTACCTGTAAAAACCTAAACGGACTTTGTTGTTTTTTTTCTACTGGAAATATTGATTTTATAAATAATACTGTTAAAGGAATTGTTAGACAAAATTCAAAATGGATTCTAAGCACTTTTCCACTTCCTAAGGTAATTTATGATCAAAATCATAAAATTAATTCCCGTATGTACAGTATAGACTTGAGAGAAAAACTTGGAGAACAATATAAAGTGCTTAATGCCATGGCTAAACTTGAGAAATGGGAAACACTCAGAGTCCTTGGCAAATTTCCTAAACTTGCAGAATTTATTCCCAAGACAATTCAATATAAATCTATTCAAGACTTAGAAAATAGCTTAAGAGATAACTCTTCTGTCTATTTAAAACCGAATTCTTTAAGCAAAGGAAAAGGAATTTTTAGAGTTGTAAAAATAAGCGAAGCTAAATATAGAGTTGAATATAGGACTAATGAAGAAAATCACGTAGCAACCTTAAATTCTTTATATGATATAAATAAATTACTCTTTCAATATTTTTTTATTGGTAAAGGATATATTATTCAGCAGGAAATAAAAAAGGCTCTTTTTAGAGGTAAAGCCTTCGATCTTAGAGTTTTATATCAAAAAGATTATCAGGGTGAATGGCAGCCTAGTGGTATATCAACACGCATAAGTGCATTAGGAAGCATAATAACTAGTCCAAGGAGTGGTGGTACTGTT
>JAYFRK010000167.1:0-1633 GCA_034925975.1 Clostridium sp. | reverse complement strand
AAGCTCCTGTACCAAAGCCAGTAATGAAGAGAAGTTTAGCTTCGCCTTCCACTGTTGCAGAAGTTATTTATCAAAAATATGTTAATGGTATGCCACTTTATCGACAGGAACATGATTGGCTCCAAAGAGGATTTAATCTTTCAAGATCAACAATGGCGAATTGGATTATTAGATCTAGCAACGAATGGCTAAAGCCGATGTATAATCTCATGAAAAAAGAGCTCCATAATTGTGAGATTATAAATGCTGATGAGACTAGAATTCAATGCAATAAAGAACAAGGCAGGAAACCTTCTAGCCAATCTTTTATGTGGTTATACCGTTCCGGTGAAAGCGAAGATAAAAATATAGTTATCTTTGAATACACTAGAACTAGAGCAGGTAAGCATGCGCAAGAATTCCTTAAGGAATTTGATGGATTTTTAGTTACAGATGCGTATGCTGGTTACGAAAAGGTTGAAAATATTATTCGTTGCCTTTGCTGGAGCCATGTAAGAAGATATTTCATTGAAAGTATTCCTTTAGATAAAGGAAAGGAAATTCCAGGATCAAAAGGATCTGAAGGTAGAGCCTTTTGCGATAAACTTTTCAAATTTGAAAGAGAATTAAAAACCCTTACGCCTGAAGAAAGGCTTATTAAGCGTCAAGAAAAAAGCAAGCCTGTTCTTGAGGATTTTTGGAATTGGCTTGAAACCATAAATCCGATGAATAATAAAAAGCTTAGTGAAGCTATTACTTATGCTAAGAATCAAAGAGCATATTTAGAGAACTTCCTTTTAGATGGGCGTATTCCCATTTCGAACAATGCAGCTGAAAACTGTATACGTCCCTTCGCAGTAGGTCGTAGAGGTTGGCTTTTTGCAGATACCCCTAAAGGGGCGGAAGCTAGTGCCATTGCCTATAGCATAGTTGAGACTGCAAAAGCTAATAACCTAAATGTGTTTCAGTATTTAAGTTATTTATTTAGATTATTGCCAAATATAAACTCTGCTGAGAACCCGCAACTGCTGGAGCAGTATCTTCCTTGGTCAGGAAGTTTACCTGAATGCTGCTATAATAAGAATAGTAAACAAAAAAATGAGGAGTCCGCTTAACTGCGAGCTCCTTTTAACTATATAGTAATTTATTTATTTTTAAAATACGCTATTTTCTGAACCGCTTACTTATATTTCTCACATTAAATATTAAGTTCTCTATTTATTATATCCTCTTTAAATTTATTGTAAAATAAAAACAGATGAATTTTTACTTTCATCTGCTCTATTCTTGTTATGCAAAATATATTAAATTGTAATTTAACGAAGAGCTGGTTTATCCCCGGGGGCAATGTCATCAAGCTATAATTAAATATTTTTACAAGTATTAATTTTTATGGAAAAGCTCATATTTAATGGGCTTTTTTATGATTCTAAACCTATGTATTTTTAAATTTATGCATAAGAAATAAACCCTCACCATAATTAATGAAGATATTTCCATAAAAGTATATTAGCGTATCTTATAAAGATCTCTTTTTATTCATTCTATTAGCCATTTGGGTCGACTTATTATTTTTTCTCTCAAAACTTCTATCAGGTCTAATTGGAATTATATTTCTTTGGATTTCAGCTTTTATTTCTTTTAGCATTTTAGA
>JAYFRK010000003.1:0-4133 GCA_034925975.1 Clostridium sp. | reverse complement strand
CATACACAAAGTTCACCTTGATTTAAAACATTAAGTATCCTTAGTCTATTTTCATCTGCCAGTGCTTTAAAAATCTCAACAAATTCCATTTTCTCACCTCTTGTATATGATTATATGAGCTTATAATCATATACTATTCCTAAAAAACTCTTCTGTCAACATTATTTTTCTGTATGAATATATGTGAAAATACCTCTATGCAATTAAAATCATAGAGGTATCTAAAAAATTTAATATTCTCAATCAAGATCAAACATTTGGGATTTCGGAAAGATTCCAAAAATTCCTCCTGTATGGATAAATAGAATTTTTTCTCCTCTTTTAAAAGTACCTCTTTTTATCTGATCTACAAGTCCAAACATAGCTTTTCCTGTATAAACTGGATCAAATACAACTCCCTCTAATCTAGCAATATCTCTAATGAATTTTAACTCTTCTGGCGTACTCTTTGCATATCCAAGCCCCACATATCCATCTATAATATGGATATCTTTTTCATCTATATTAATTTCTTTATCTGTATATGCTGAGCTCTCTTTAGATATCTTTAATACTTGCTTTATAAAATAATCTTTATCATCGGATATATTGAATCCTACAATTTTTGTCTTTGGTAAAAATAATTCTTGTCCTATTTTTAATCCTGTGTATGTTCCTCCTGATCCCACTGCTGTCACTATATAATCAAAATTTATATTACTTTCTCTGCACTGATTACTTATTTCTTCACAGCTTTTTATATACCCAAAGTTACCTATTCCAAAGGAGGCACCTGTAGGAATTACATATGCTTTTCTACCTTCTTTATCTAACTCTTCTTTTAACTCTTTTAATATATAGTCTAATTCTTTTTCATACTCTTCACTAGGAATATAATGAATTTGAGCTCCTGCTAATTTATCCAAAAATAAATTGGCTTCTATTTTTGGATCTTCTGTTTTCTTTAATACAAGGTGGCATTGAAGTCCATACTTTGAAGCTACAAAGGCAGTAGCTCTACAATGATTTGATTGGAGCCCTCCACATGTAATTAATGTATCATATCCATTATCTAATGCATGTGCAAGTGCAAATTCAAGTTTTCTAATTTTATTTCCCCCAACAACCCCTCCAGTTAAATCATCTCTTTTCAAATAAATTTCTGGCCCATTAAGAGCTTCACTTAATCTATCTAATTTTTGTATAGGTGTTGGTAAAAATGCTAATTCTTCTCTTCTTGGATATTTAAACATTTCATCTCCTCCAATTTAATGATTTATCCGATGACTACCCGCTCTAATACTCCCATCTTCTTCAAAATGGTAGTAAAGAGCGGCTACGTCCCTGGATAACGATTTCTAAGCTTCGGTGGGAGTAAAAACTCCCTCTGAAGCCAAGAACTCTGTTTATAGTATTACATTGGCAACATTATACTAACTTCATTTTATTCTATAACAATAATATATACAACATTATTAATTTTCTAAGTATTCTTCAAGGACTAAATTTCTATTTTTAATCTCATTAGCAGCTTCTTTACCAACATATCTAATATGCCAAGGTTCATAATTGTATCCTGTTATACGCTCTTTTTCTTTAGGGTATCTTATTATAAATCCGAATTTATCTGCATTGCTTCTAAGCCACTTTCCCTCTTTACTCTTTCCAAAATTTCCTCCACCAGTTTTATTTGTTATATCCATGGCAAGCCCTGTTTGATGCTCACTATGGCCTGGTGATGCTACATATTTATCTGCCTCTTCTCTTCCCACTCTCTCAATTCTCTGATTATATGTCTCAACTTGAGATTTGTAAGAACGATACCCTGAAAGCCCATATATAAAAATTTCATCTTTTTTTGCTTCTTTAAACATATCTTCCAAGGCTTTTGCTGCATCTTTTCTCATTTTCTTTTCTTCATTAGTCATATGGCTAGAAAATTTAATATTAGGTACCATCAAATCATTAGGTATATAATCTTTAGGCAGATAATATCTTCTGTTCACTAGCACTAATGTATCATTAGAACTCTTAACACACTCTTTTAAATTACTATCTCTATTTGATTCAGATAATATAAAAGATGTTATTATTACAATAGCTATAAAAATAAATAATAGCTTTTTAATTAACCTTTTCAAAACACTTCCTCCTCATATCCATATAAATATGTTAATTACATATCTTGAAATTTTAGTATTAAATTTATTATATAATCTCAATCTTACTAATCATTAAATAAATTCTTACATATTTATTAAGAACTAGAGTTGGGTATTTTTATGTAAATTTTAAATATTAATTCTTTAAAAATTATCACTTATTAAGATGGATTAAATAAAAGAGTTAGGAATATAACTTCCTAACTCTTTAAAAACAATTTTTCGAATTCGTCACTTGGTATTGGCCTGCTAAAATAATATCCTTGCACATAGTCACATTTATGCCTTTTCAGAAAATTAATATCCTCTTCTGTTTCAACACCCTCTGCAGTTACCTTTAATTCAAGAGCGTGTGCCATCTTTATTATGAATGCAGCTATTTCCTTGTTATGTTCACTAAGTGCAAGATTTCTTATAAATGATTGATCAATTTTCAGTATATCAATTGAAATTTGGTTGAGATAACTTAATGCTGAATATCCTGTGCCAAAGTCATCCATAGCTATATTTACTCCTAGCTCTTTTAGATTATTTAGCATATCATTGGTTTTATCAATATTCTTTATTGCTATGCTTTCAGTTATTTCTAACTCTAAATATTTTGCTTCTAGGTTAGTCTCTTTCAATATTTCAACTAATTTCTCATACAAATCCTTTTGTTGTAATTGTCTTGCTGATATGTTTACCGCCATCTTAATTGGCTTATATCCAGCATCCTGCCAAGCCTTGTTTTGTTCACAAGCCCTGCGGAGTACCCATTCCCCTATAGGCACAATAAGTCCTGTTTCTTCAGCTATTGATATAAATTTTGCTGGTGGTATTAACCCTAGCTCTGGATGATCCCATCTTATTAAAGCTTCAACTCCTGTAACTTTACCTTCCTGTATATCTATCTTAGGCTGGTAATATACAACTAATTCCTCTCTTTCAATAGCATTTCTTAGGTTGTTTGCGAAATAAAAATTATCATATATTACATTCTTCATACTCTGAGTAAATACCCTATAGTTATCTCTACCAGAATCTTTAGCTTTATACATAGCTATTTCAGCATTTTTCATTAACGTCCTTACATCTGTTCCATCAAAAGGATATACACTTATTCCTAAACTCACAGTAGTATATAGTTCGTATCCATCAATAATTATGGGCTGTCTAAACTCGCTTACTATCTTCTCAGCGATAGCTTTTATCTTTTCTTTATCGGTAACCTTAGGTAATATAACTAAAAACTCATCTCCACCTGCTCGAGCAATAAAAGCACTTTTATCTAAAGTAAACTTTAATCTTTCTGAAATATTCTCTAGAAGCTTATCCCCTATGAAATGTCCTAAAGTATCATTAATACACTTAAATCTATCAAAATCTAAAAACAGAATTCCTACCATATCATTATTTAAAGATGCATTAATTAACGAGTTATTCAAATAGTCATTACATAAAGTACGATTTGGCAATCCTGTAAGCATATCATGATATGCCATACGAATAATTTTTTCATCAGCAAGTTTTTTTTCTGTAATGTCCTGTACCATTGAATAAATTAAATCTTCTCCCTTATACTTTATACTTCCCCAATATACTTCAACATCTCTTATTTCTCCGCTGGCTAATTTGTGTTTGAAATTAAAAACTTTATTTTTTTTAGAATTATCAATACTAATCTCATTAAACATTTCTGGTGTAGTAGAGAGATTAATATCCTTTATATTCATGGATAATAGACTTTCTTTAGAATAACCATAGTAATCACATGCTGCAGAATTTGCGTCTACTATATTCCCGGTTTGGGGACAAATTAAAAATATAGAAAAATAATTTTTTTGGAATAGGCTACGGTATATATCTTCTTTCTCTATAAAAATTTTATGTCTAAATAAACATGCATGTACTAAAACTCAGGCTACCGCAATAAGGCCTATTATCCAATTAGGTGAAAATTCTAAAGCCCACATATTTTATCCTTTCTATTTAAACTTAATAATTCTCCTC
>JAYFRK010000519.1:0-11990 GCA_034925975.1 Clostridium sp. | reverse complement strand
CATAAAGAATTGCTTAACATTACATTTACTGTCGAGTCTAATTGCCTTAGCAACTTGACCCCCAATGTCTATAATTGTTCTTGCTGTATGTACTAAAAAGAAAATTCCTTTAGCATGACAACTAATTTCACTGATTTGTTTTTGTGCTTCTTCCACATTAAATCTTCCATAACCAGTAGCAACAACTTTTTCTATATCTTCTATCTTAAGCCCTGCACTTGTAAGAGCTTGATTTAATGCACGTTTAGGTCCTGTAGAGCCTGTTCCAATCTGAACAACTTCTGCAGCAATAATCTTACTTCCATTTTCAAGAATTACTACTTTTGAGGATGCAGAACCAATGTCAATTCCCATTGTAAACATTGTATATCCTCCTTTTTATAGTTAATAGTTTTTACCTATTTCTTATTTATCATGGTTATTTATTTAACAAATTTGATTAAAAATTATTTTGGATAAAATTCAAAGATATTCTATATGAAATTATCTTTCAATTGGTCCAACACTTTGTACATATTCAACAAGTATTCCTTGTCCGTATTTTGGTCTTAAGAAGTTAACTATAATGTCGCTTGTTCCTTGTACAGCTTTTCCTTCAAGCATTTGCATTCCTTTGCTTTCAAAGTCTTGACGTATAGCTTCAATATCATCAACTTCAAATGCGATATGAGCAATACCACCTTTTCCGTCGTTAAACTTAGTAAGAACTCCTGATGTTGGAATAATTAATTCAACTGGGCTTTCATTTTCTTTATATTTTGTGAATATTACCTCAGCAGAGTATGCTTCAACATATCCTGAATAGTCAATTTCTAAATCAAATGTTTCAAGAAATTTTAGTGCTTTCTCTTTTGTAGGCATAATAATACCAACGTGGTGCATTCTCATAGGTTTCATAATTTTTTTCCTCCTAATATTTAAATATTCTATTTAAATTTTAATTATTTATCTATTATTTTTTTAATCCCATTTTTTCTTCTCTGAATATTCTTGAATCCATAATCTTAACTTTATCTTTATCATACTTAGGAACGAAATCCATTAAATCTACAATTTGTGTTTGGATATCTATTCCTGGAGCAACTTCTATTAAGTGAACTCCATCTTCTCTTAATTCAAACACAGCTCTTTATGTTATTTATAGTAAAGGTTGTCATTTTTTAACTGCATATCTTCCAATGAATGTAACCTGTTGAACTTGTTTTATAAATTTACGTTCTTTACCTTCTTGGTCTATTATTAATTTTCCATCTTCAATTCTTGTTTTTAAACCGCCTGCTGTAAAAGTACCACAGAAAAATACTTTTTTAGAATTTTGAGTTATATTGATAAATCCACCACAGCCAGCTATTTTTGAACCGAATCTACTAACATTAATGTTACCATTCTCATCACATTGAGCTAATCCTAAATATGCCATGTCAAGACCGCCACCATCATAAAAATCAAATTGATATGGTTGGTCAAGAAGACAATCTGGATTTAAACTTGATCCAAATCTAGGTCCACCTTGAGGAATACCTCCTATTGGTCCTGATTCAACAGTTAATGTCATGTAGTCTCCAATTCCTTCTTCACTTGCAACTTGAGCAACATATTCTGGTGCTCCTACTCCTAAGTTAACAACCGCGTTTTCTTCTAATTCCATAGCTGCTCTTCTACCAATAATTTTTTTAGCGCTTAATGGTAGAGGTTTAGGGTTATCTATAATAACTTTAGCTTCTCCAGAAATTCCTGGTTCATAATCTTGTCCCATACTTTGTTCTTGGTCTTCCTTATTTGCTATTACAACAGCATCTACATAGATTCCTGGAATTTTTACTAGTCTAGGATCTAATGTACCTCCCTTGACAACCTTTTCAACTTGTATAATAACTATACCGCCGCTATTTTTAGCTGCTTGTGCTATTGATGTTCCTTCAAGAGGAGTTATTTCTTTTTCAAAAGTTATATTACCATATTCATCTGCATATGTTGCTCTAATAAATGCAACATTTATAGGGAAAGCTTTATATAAAAGCATTTCTTTACCATTTATTTCTACAACTTCTACTAAATCTTCTGTTGTTCTTTCGTTTATTTTACCTCCACCATTTCTTGGATCTACAAAAGTATCTAAACCAACTTCTGTAAGTGTACCAATTCTATGGCCAGCAATATCTCTTAATAAATATAAAAGTGCTCCTTGAGGTAGGTTATATCCTTCACATTTATTACTAACACACATTTCTCCTAATCTTGGTGCAGTAGCATAATGTCCTGCTATTACTCTCTTAATCATACCTTCATGTGCAAAATGATCCCCACCAGTCTTTCCATCTCTATTACCTTGAGATGATGGATAGAAAAGTGTTAAATTTTTAGGAAAACTAGTCTCTAAAAATCTTTTTTCTAATGCTTTAGTTAATGTTTCTGGGTTACAGCTAGCAACAAAACCAGTTGTAGTAACTGTGTCACCATCTTTAACTAATTTAACTGCTTCTTCGGCTGTAAGTATACTAACTTTTTTCATATTCTTCCCCCTAACTACATTTATAGCATTAAAATCTGCGCAGATTTTAAATTCTAAGTTCTTAAATGACAAGGTATAAAATTTACACATTTCAAATTTAAGAATGTCAAAATGTGCTTGTAAATTCATTTTAATACTAGTTAAAGGGAAATAAAACAAGATTAAATTGATTAACGTTGGAGAAAATAATTCAACTATTGCATGTTAAAAATTCAAGTTGATTCACATATTTTCAACTAAATACCCCTTGCATTTTACATATATTCTGTTATCTAATAGAGAATTTTATATAAAATTTAATTAAAAATGGAGATCTATACCCTATAAAAGGTATAAATCTCCATCTTTATTGAATTTATTTAATTCTTTAATTAAATATTTACTGTAAGAGAATACTATCAGCACTCTTAAGTTGATAAGATTTTATTCTATTAATCATATTTATATAAACTTTCTCTTGTTAATGGTAGTTCGTTATTTAATCCTCTTGTAAATAAAAATTGGTGTACATCTATTGGCCCATAGTGAAAAGATGCTGCACAGGAATTTAAGTATAATCTCCACATCCTAATGAACTTATCATCTTTAATCTGTTTTATGCTTTCAATATTTTTCTCAAAGTTTTCCGCCCAGCATTCTAATGTTTTCTTGTAATGCAATCTTAAACTTTCTAAATCAATTAAATGCAGGTCATTTTCACCCATATTATATACCAACTCCCTTATAGATGGTATATATCCTCCCGGGAATATGTATCTTTTAATCCATTGATTAGCTTCGCCTTCCTTTTGTGCAGTAATACAATGGAGTAATCCTACTCCTTTAGGTATTAAAAGATCCTTTATTTCTTTTATATATAACGGAATGTTTTCTCTTCCGACCTGTTCTATCATTCCCACACTGGTTATTTTATCAAACTTCTCTCCTTTCTTAATTAACTCTCTATAATCTATTAATGCTACTTCCACTTGTCCTTCCAAGTTGTTTTCTTTGATTCTTTCCTTTACTTTATTGAACTGTTCTTGACTTAAGGTTATTCCTAATGCCTTAACATTGTACTCTTTTGCTGCAAGAATTATTAATTCTCCCCAACCACATCCTATATCAAGCAATCTATCTCCGCTCTTTAAATTAAGCTTTTTTAATATATGATGTATTTTATTCATTTGTGCTTCATATAAGGAATTATCTTCTTCCCTAAAATACGCACAGGAATAACTCATTGTTTCATCTAGCCATAATTTATAAAAATCATTCCCTAAATCATAATGATATTGAATATCTTCCTTGCTGTTTTTTATGCTATTAGATGCTATTTTATACAATTTAGCAAAGGCTGATGAATTATGTAAGAAACTTTTTTCATTCTTATATACAGATTCTATTACTTCTTGAATATTACCTTCAAAATCTATACTATTATTCATGTAAGCTTCTCCAAATGCAAGAAATGGATCAGTTAAAATATCTTTCTTTGATATTTTTTCTCTTATGTATATCTTAAACTTAATATCCCCTTCACCATGTTTTTCGCTAGTGCCATCCCAATAATGTACTTCAAAAGTATCAGAGAATAATTCACTTAAAAATTTACTTATAAAAAATTTATCCATTTATTTCACCTTCTATAGATATAATTAAGCATAAAAGCTGCTCTACTTATATACTATGGTAGTTTCTTTATTTTTTATAGTCAATTACATACTTTGGGATTAATTTCAAGTATATTAGACTTATTTCTATCTAATGGAAACATATAAAGAATACTGCCTTCATATAATAATATATCCCAAATTGGGTTTTAATACTTTTTCTTTAAAGGTGTTTTTTAATACTGGATACAATTCTTTAAATCTACTATAAAATTTATTATAAGCTAGGATCCACACTTACCTTTCCGGTTATTTCATCCATGGATATTTCAACAATATTTACAATTTCCATATCATCAATAGAAAGAGGCTCATATTTATATCCTTTTGCATGCTTTTCCATGAGTAAGTTTAGTACAGTTAATTT
This sequence comes from Clostridium sp., assembly GCA_034925975.1. Lineage (GTDB taxonomy): Bacteria > Bacillota > Clostridia > Clostridiales > Clostridiaceae > Clostridium_H. The sequence continues at coordinate 7,459 of JAYFRK010000519.1, read as the reverse complement.
CAGTTCCTTATCTTTAACTATAGTGGCTTTTCCAAAAACTAAAATACTCCAAAACCTCATTGTAAAATTTCTAGCATGAGGTGTTGCATAAATTTTACCAGATGCACTAACCTCTAAACAAACCTTTGGATTTTTACTTAAATTATCTAATTTTCTTCCTTTGAAACCTGTGTGAAAATATACTTTATCATTATAAATCACAAAATTTATAGGCGTTATATAAGGTTGACCATCTTCTCCAGATGTAGCAAGCCTTCCATATACCGCTTTTGATAATAAAGTCATACACTTATCTTTAGAAATCCATTTTACTGGCATATTAAATTCCCCCTATAAAGTTATTTTTTATAATTAGCAATCCATATACATTCCTCAATTATTTAATTTGCCCTTTAAGTTTTACCAATTTATTTCCAAACCAACTCCAACTTCTTTTATAGGCAGAGTTTTATTCATCTCTGCTCTAACAGCAAATGAAGTGCAATGGCAAGGATATAATTCTTTTACTCCGTTATTTTCTAAATAAGTAATAGTTTTATTAACCTGTTCAGTTACTTCAAATAAATGAAATCCTCCTATAATTCCTAATACTCTATTATCTTTACATACTTTTTTTGCATATTCTACTATATTACATATGCCACTATGGGAACATCCTGTAATAATGTAAATTCCATTTTCACTTTTATATGCAAGTGCTGTGTCATCTTTTATATAATCATCAACTAAATCTTTACCAATAACTTGTTTACCAATAGATTTTCTATTTTCAAATTCATTTATTTCTGGTATTTCTCCTAAAAAAGTTATATGTTTGCTGACTTTAACAGGTTCTTTAGAAAGATTTAAATTACACTTTTCTTTTAGTTCTTCCCCTAAAATAGGAGAACAAATTTTCATATTGTTTATTATTTTTTCTTTAAATGCATCTGGATGGGCAATAATAGAAATATGATTTTTATAGTTTTGATCAAAATAGTATTTTAATCCCTTTGTATGATCATCATGACCATGTGAAATAGCAATAATATTTATCCTCTCTAAATCTATATCTAATGCAGCTGAGTTTCTCAAAAATAAGTCAGAATAACCTACATCCCATAGCAACTTAACATCTTCATCTTCAATGTAGTATGAAACAGCAGGTTCACCACAATAATATTGATCAATGTATGTATTATTATCTACCAGAACTCTTAGTTTCACATTCTTCACTCCTTTAATTAATAAAGCACTCTCGATACAAGATTTTTACATATATCCTATTCAGTATTAACTATAGGAAATATCATATCAAAAAATGTAGCAATTGTCAGTAATAACAAACTTAAAAATTTAAAGGAGGAATTTACTTCCTCCTCTATCATCATATTTTTCTTTCTTTTTCTAAATTCAACTTTCCAAGAATTGCTGCCCCAATTATACCAGCTTCATTTCCAAGTTTTGCAAGAACTATATTGCCTATAGGCAGCCCTTCATAGTACTTTATTCTAGATACCTCTTCTTTAATCTTGTTTAATAAAAAGTCACCTGCCTTAGAAATTCCACCACCTAATACAAAGATTTCAGGATCAATGATAGAAACTATATTCATAATTCCTACTGCTAAATATTTAGCCATTCTATTGACAGCCTTATTCGCTAGGAGTTCTCCCTCTTTAGCTGCCTGAAAAATTAATTTACCATTTAATTTTTCTATATTTCCTCTCAATTTATCTACAATAATAGTTTTTTCTCCACTTTCTATAAGTCTCTTAGTATATGAAATTAGTGCTGTAGATGAAGCAAAAGTTTCTAAACATCCATTTCTGCCACAACCACAATTATAATAATTCTTTCCAACTATCATATGACCTATTTCCGAACCAATTCCATGGAATCCAGCCTCTATCTTGCCATCTAATATAACTCCACCGCCTATACCCGTTCCTATGGTAATAAATACTCCACTACTAACATATTTCATTGATCCAGCTGTATGTTCTGCAAGCGCAGCTAAAGTAGCATCATTATCGATAAATACAGGAATATTTAATCTATCTTCCATTATCTGTTTTAATGGGATATTACTCCAATTTAAATTCGGACATTTTATTACTCTACCTGTTTTTGCTTCAGCAATTCCTGGAATTCCTACGCCAACCGTCTTAATCATTTCTTTCCCAATTCCACTTTCCTTAATTGTTTTATTTATCAGATCTATAAGATCATTAACTATAACCTTATAATTTCTCTCTTTTCCTGTAGGCACAGAATCATCATATATTAGTTTTCCTTCTTCATTTACTATACCAGTGGCAATATTAGTTCCTCCTAAATCTACGCCTATATACATACTATAAAGCCCCCTGTTAAAATTAAGTTTTAGTTTGTCTTATTATATCACATCTTTCGTGAATTATATTCCAAGCTTCTTTTGGATAATATTATATGATACTGTCACTACTAACCTTTTCTTCATCTATAGCCTTCCATACAACCTTGTAATGTTATAAATATTTTTAGCCAGTTCATCTGTTAAGTCATTTTTATTAATCCTCCACTGCCAGTTTCCTCCTACAGTTGATGGAATATTCATTCTAGCTTCACTTGAAAGTCCTAAATAATCCTGCATTTGTATTACTGCAAGATTTGCAACTGAACTTAAGGCTCCTCTTATAAATCCCCAGTTATATCCTTCTTCTTCAGTTAGCTTTAAATACTTTATAGCAAAATCTATATCTTTTTCATTTGCATTTTCCATCCAGCCATTAATGGTATCATTATCATGAGTTCCAGTGTATACTACGCAATTTTTATCATGATTATGTGGTAAATAATCACTTTCTTCTCTAGCATCAAAAGCAAATTCTAAGACTTTCATCCCTGGATAGCCAGAAGTAACTCTAAAATCAATAACTTCTTTAGTTAAAAAACCTAAGTCCTCAGCTATTATTTCAATTTCTCCTATTTCTTCTTTTATCTTATTGAATAATTTCATTCCCGGTCCTTTGACCCATTTCCCATTTATTGCAGTATCTTCTCCGGCTGGTACTTCCCAATAAGCCTCAAAACCTCTAAAATGATCAATTCTGGTTATATCATATATTTTAGTGCTTGCTTTAATTCGATCTATCCACCAACCATATCCTATTTTATCTAGGTAGTCCCATCTATATATAGGGTTACCCCATAATTGACCTGCAGCTGAAAAAGCATCAGGAGGACATCCAGAAATAACAGTAGGATTTTTATTTTCATCTAAAACAAACACTTCGCTGTTTGCCCAGGTATCAGCACTATCTTCCGCCACATAAATTGGTATATCTCCTATAATCTTTATTCTTTTATCATTTGCATAACCTTTTAAATCTGCCCACTGTTGAAAAAAAATATATTGTAAAAACACCCAGTAATCTATTTCTTCTCTTAATTCCTCTCTATATTTTTCTAAAATTTTTTCATCTCTTAACTTAATTTTTTTATCCCATTCCTGCCAAGGTTTTAAGTTAAATCTCTCTTTTATGCTCATATATAAAGCATAGTCCTCTATCCATGTTTTATTATCTTCTCTGAATTTTTTTATCCTATTTTCAAATTTACCCGTACTATTCTTAAAGGCCTTTTTTAAAATAGGTATTTTATTATCAAATATTTTATTATAGTCTACTTTTGTACAGTCCTTACCAAAGTTTATATTTTCATAATCCTCTTTTTTCAATAATCCCACTTCTGTTAGCAATGGTAAATCTATAAAATATGGATTACCGGCAAAAGCTGAATAGGATTGATAAGGAGAATCACCATAACCAGTAGGACTTATAGGCAATATTTGCCATAAACTTTGCCCTGACTTTTCTAAAAAGTCTACAAAATCATATGCTTCCTTTCCAAAGGTTCCAATACCATAGGGACTCGGCAGAGAAGTAATATGCATTAAAATACCACTGCATCTATTAATCATTAACTTTTCCCCCTTATAACTCTGTAAAGTATAGAAAAGCACCTTACTTTCAAATTTTTATTTATCTGATAGTAAGATGCTAATATTAAATTTATATCTCTTAAGAATATAAGTTATACCTCTTAATAAATCCTGTAGTACATTTTTTTGTAATAATCCTATTCAAACCTTAAGGCCTGTATAGGATTTAGATTTAAAACTTTGAATCAGCTACTATGTACTCAAATAAAAATCCCTCTACCTCAGAAAAATAAACTGAGAACAGAGGGATTAAATAAATCTAGAATAATATATTCAAGCTGTTACTTGTTGATAATGATTTCTTTACCTTCTTTACGTCTCTTTGCAAATTCAGCAGTTGCTGTGAATAGAACGTCAGTTGATGAGTTAAGTGCTGTTTCACAAGAGTCTTGTAACACACCTACTATAAAACCAACACCAACTACTTTCATAGCAATGTCATTTGGTATTCCAAATAAGCTACATGCTAGTGGAATTAGCAATAGAGATCCACCAGCTACCCCAGAAGCACCGCAAGCGCATACAGCAGACAATACGCTAAGTATCAATGCTGTACCTATATCCACTGGAATACCTAATGTGTGTACTGCCGCTAATGTCAAGACAGCAATTGTAACAGCTGCACCAGCCATATTTATAGTAGCTCCTAATGGAATAGATACAGAATATGTGTCCTTATCTAAACCAAGTTTTTCACACAAGCTCATATTTACAGGAATATTTGCAGCTGAACTACGTGTAAAGAATGCTGTAATACCGCTATCTTTTAGGCATTTAAGAACTAGTGGGTATGGGTTCTTACGAGTATATAAGAACACGATAATTGGATTAACAACAAGTGCCACAAAAAGCATACAGCCAATTAAAACAGCAAGTAATTGTCCATAGCTTAATAAAGATTCAATTCCATTTGTGGCAATAGAATCAAATACAAGCCCCATAATACCTAATGGTGCAAAGTTGATTACCAATACTACCATTTTAGATACTGCATCTGAAAAATTGCTGATCATTATTTTAGTAGATTCATGTGCACTTCTTAAAGCAAAACCAAGAAGTAGAGCCCAAGATAATATACCAATATAGTTGGCATTAAATAATGCCTTAACTGGATTGTCTACGATGTTTAATAGTAATGCCTTTAGAACCTCTGTAACCCCTCCAGGAGGTGATACATTCTCCGCTCCAGCCGCTAGTGTTAAATTCACTGGGACCATAAAGCTTGCTACAACCGCAGTAAGGCCAGCTAAAAATGTTCCTAATAGATAAAGACCGATTATAGACTTCATATTAGTTTGATGGCCACTTTTATGTTGAGATATAGCGGACATAACTAAGAAGAATACCAATACAGGTGCAATGGCTTTTAAAGCACCTACAAATAAAGACCCAAAAATGACGATTGGTTTTGCCTTATCTGGAATCGTTACTGCTAGAATAATGCCAATAGCTAAACCTATAATAATCCTTTTTACAAGACTGAGTTGATTCCATTTGTTGATCAGATTTCTCATTGTCTTTTTACCCCCTTAAATATATAATTTGAATGATTTCAATGCACATATACTAAAAATGTGCTGTTTCAGGAACCACGTTATCCCCACTAATAATCGCGTTCCTTTTACAGTATATCACAAACTTTTGAAGTTAAAAATTATTTTTTTTTAATATTATAATAGTATTTTATGTTTATTTGCTATTTTTTGTATAATACCATTTTACTATCTAAAAACTCACTATATTTAAGGTATTTCAAGTTTGAAAATTAGTAACTTTACTATTGATTGAAATAAATAAGTTTCATTCATCATAATGTAGTACAAAAATATAAAAATGGAGCGAAATCATGCTCCATTTCTTTATTGAATACCTCATTCATTTATTTCTAAAATACTCTTATATTTTTTAATAAGCGCAGAATATTTATAAATTGGAATCGTAAGAATCAGTGCTACAGTAGCTACTAAGATTTTTCCATATGAATTAATTGAAACCATAAATAAATCAAAAACATAATTTCCAATCATCATAAATAATGGCAGCAACAATCCACATAAATAAGCATTTCGAATTGGGCGATAATATCGAATAAGATCATTGTAGTCAGTATGCAATTCAAATGGTTTTCCATCATTTTTCTTTTCTAATAATAATATTTCTTTGTTATAACCACCTGGAGATGTTGCTATCTGACCAGCCCCTCTTGCCCACGGACGCCATCTAATCTTGCCAAATGAATAGTTTGTATTGATATTCTTTGTAAATGTTCTAAATCCCATTTCTTCAAGGAAAGACTTGTATTCCTTAGCCTCCTTATAAGATTTAGCACCTACAAATTCTACACAGTATTCATATTCTGATGGTTTACAAGACTCAAATTCATAAAACAATTTTGTAGTTCTAACAAGTCTCCAACCTTGAGCTGCCATTTTATTCAGCCACTTTTCCTGTGTTTCAAAAAAGCTGAAAAAATATCGAAATATTTTTATGGTCATACTATTTCCCTCCTATAATTTTTATTGCAGCACTATGAACTTTTTCTAATCTTATCAATTCGTTTTCTACAACTTCTTTACCTTTATCTGTAATAACATATTCTTTTTTGCGGTTATTTTCGTCACTATCATAGAGAACAATCCATTCCTTTTTCAATAATGTGTTGATTGCTCCGTACAATGTTCCGGCTCCTAAAGACAATCTGCCATCTGTTTCATTCTCAATAAACTGCATAATTCCGTAACCGTGATTAGGTTTATATACAGCCAGCAGAATGAAAAAGGTAGTTTCCGTCAAAGCACCGCCTTTTACATTATCTCTCATTTTGCACCTCCAGTATTACAGTATCCTATATATCGTTTACTGTAATATAACTATATCACTAACCGTAATAAACGTCAATAAAAAATGGATTAAAAACCAATTTATATCTAAATTAGGTATACCCACCTTGTGCAATGTACTTTTAACAAGTATACTTGTCATTTTGCAAAGTACACTTGACAAACTTATTTCCACATGATACCATTTAATTAATGGAGGTGATACTTTGAATGAAGATAGACCACTAAAGAATCGGCTTAAAATTGCTCGTGCTGAAAAAAGCCTGTCACAGGAACAACTTGCTGTACTTGCAGGCGTAACTCGACAAACAATTAGTTCTATTGAAACAGGTCAGTATTGTCCTACTGCAAAATTAGCATTAATACTTTCAAAAGTGCTTGATAAAAAATTTGAAGATTTATTTTATTTTGAGGAGGTAAAAAATAATGATTAATAAAATGGTGGAAAAAGATGAAAGAACAACCTTCGTTGAAAATGCTAGTTATACATTTGGATACAAATTCATCACCTACGTACTGCTTCTTGATATTATATACAGGGCTTTAAGATTCAATGAAGCACCATGGGATCTATTTGCTATAATAATTACAAGTGGCATTGTTATAACAATATATCAGTATAAACAAAAGATCTTAGTAAAAAATTGGATAAAAA
>JAYFRK010000029.1:0-4990 GCA_034925975.1 Clostridium sp. | reverse complement strand
AATAAAATTAACTTAACTTTATGTCTACTTGACAGGGAGCAGTTCATTCATGTCCACGCTATATAATTAAACTTAAATTAGTACTTAATTCTTGAAATTAAGGTCTAATCGCTTCTCCATATGTTGCAGTAGTTTCTCCACCATCTGAAATAAATAGTGTTACAACAACTTTCTCACTTCCTAATTTTGTGTAATATGCTGTCTTTAAATCTCTATACAACAGTGGCTTTAAGTTACTTTCATCTATGTTAAGTTTTGCTACTGTAACCCATTCAGCATATCCGCTACCTGACATCCATCTCTTTAATTCAAATGTTCCATAAACTCTGTCAACAGTATCTACACCAATATTTTGAGTATATACCCTTATGTATGATGGATCAGAAAAAGTGATATAGATTGGTAAAGCATTAATTATGGAAGCGCTAACCTCTTCATTTGATTTAGTTTTACTAATATTTTTATCTACATCTTTAATATCCTTAGTTGGATCAGCTTTAGTTGTATCTCCACTAACAACTAATTCAACCTTAATGGTATCTTTATTAACCTCCTCTGCGAAGGTTGTAGTGCTAGTACCTGCCAATAAACAGACTAACATAGCAAAAGATAATGCTAATGATAAAATTTTTTTCATGTAAATTCCTCCTTAAACATATTATAGGTAAATTATACATTATGTGTAATAATATGTAAAATAAGTATAAAATTATACAATAATGATTTTTATATCAAAAAAAGAGAACCTAGCAGGACAACTCCAGCTAGACTTAAAACTATTTCATATCATAAGTTATATTTGTAGGTTCGATTAGCTAAGGACCTTCTGGAGCCTGTTTTCTATTCGCATTAGGAACATGCTTAGTAAAAAAAAGCAGGTATAGCACTTAAAACTTCAACAAGTGAAGTTATAAGTATATTTATTATGTCCTTATCCGCCCTAAAAATGGACAAGGCTGCAGTTAATATAAGCATAACTAGAATTGCAAATATAGGTTCAAATTTTATTTAGCAATTCTTATTTCCCTCCATTTCTAATGAAGCTTAATACTTTTTCGAAGTATCATATATATTGTTGATGGTAATGAATATAAGGTAATATCTAGGAGCCAAATCCCTAATTCTCAAGTTGAAGCAAATGTTGAGGTTAAGTACCATAAAGAAAATCCAACATTTATTGAAATGGAAGAAAACCCACTTTATAAGAATTCAATCGTGATGATTATTACTGGAACCCTTGCAGCAGTATAGATAGGCTATCGTACTTATAAAAGGTAAAGTTCTACTTGTATATAGGAAATTAAATATGAATAGTTGATCTGAAATTTTTTTATATTGACATGCTAAAAAATAGTGATATAATTTAAAACAATAATTAAATTTGCAACAAACTAAGTTTTATATTTCAAATTTCAGAATTCATATATTGATATCAAGTGAAACTTGATTCAGGTGGAGGTAAGATTTATGGAAAACCTTATTAGAAAGGGAATGACAATGCAATATGGTTATTACTTTAGTAACAACTGGGGCTATTATTATAGCGCTGGTTATTTGTATTGCAAAAAAGTGAATATTCCTATTTCTAATGAGTTTAATATTATAACAAGTTAAAGCTGTGTAGATATAACACATAGTAAATTTTGGTGTTTTAGTATATTAAAAGAGGACTCATTAAGGGTCCTCTTTTTTTTTATAAATAAATTCAAATTAGGGGGTTGTTTAAATGATTATTGTTATGAAACCAAATGCATCAAAAGAAAGTATTGAAAGAATTAAGGAACATATTTTAGAAAAGGGGCTTTTAGTTCATGAATCAAATGGAGAACATTACTGTATAATTGGATTAGTTGGTGATACTAGTAAAGTTGACCCAGATCAGATTGAAGCTAATGAAGAAGTTGAAAAAGTAGTTCATGTCCAAGAGCCATATAAAAAGGCAAATAGACTTTTTCATCCCTGCGATACAATAATAAAAATTGGAAATGAAACTATTGGAGGCAGCAAGATTGCTGTTATGGCAGGTCCTTGTTCTGTAGAAAGTGAAGATCAAATTGTAACTTTAGCAGAAGATGTTAAAGCTTCAGGTGCAGGATTTCTAAGAGGTGGTGCATTTAAGCCAAGAACTTCACCTTACAGTTTCCAAGGTATGGGAGTTAATGGCCTTGAACTTCTAAAGAAAGCAAGAGAAAAGACTGGATTACCAATAGTAACTGAAATTATGTCTGCAAATCTAGTTGAGAAATTTATAGAGGATGTAGATGTTATACAAGTTGGTGCAAGGAATATGCAAAACTTTGACCTTTTAAAAGAACTTGGAAAAACGGATAAGCCTATACTTCTAAAGAGAGGACTATCTGCAACTATAGAAGAATTTTTAATGTCAGCAGAGTATATAATGTCAGAAGGTAATGAAAATGTAATTCTTTGTGAAAGAGGAATAAGAACTTTTGAAACTTACACAAGAAATACATTGGATTTAAGTGCAGTTCCTGTATTAAAGAAATTAAGTCATCTACCAGTAGTTATAGACCCAAGCCATGCTGGAGGACTTTGGTGGCTTGTAGAACCACTAGCTAAAGCAGCAGTAGCAGTAGGTGCAGATGGACTTATGATAGAGGTTCATAATAATCCAGCAAAAGCTAAAAGTGATGGAGCGCAATCATTGAAACCAGAAAAATTCGATTCTCTTATGAAAACACTATCAGTAATTGCTGAGGCTGTAGGTAGAGAAATATAGAAATTAAGGGAGGAAATCATGGAGGGGCTAGATTTTAATATAACTATTGTAGGACTGGGGCTCATGGGAGGATCCTATGCCTTAGCTCTAAGAGAATTAAATCCTAAAAAAATTTATGCTGTAGACATAAATGAATGCGCACTAACAACTGGAAAAAACATGGGATTAATAGATGAGGGATTTACTGATGCTAAAATACCTTTAGTGGAATCAGATTTGGTAATATTATGTGTGTATCCTCAATTAGTTAAAAAATTTATAAAAGAGAATATAAATAATTTTAAAAAGGGAGCAATAATAACTGATGTTACAGGGATAAAAAGTGAGTTTACAGAAGAAGTTAATAAACTTCTAAGAGAAGATATTGATTTTGTCTTTGGACATCCTATGGCTGGAAGAGAATATAGTGGAGTAGAATATGCCTCAAAGGAAATATTTAAGGGAGCAAATTATATAATAACTCCTACAGACAGAAATAGTGAAGGAAACATTAAACTTATAGAAGCTATTGCTAAAAAGATAGGTTTCAAAAATGTCCAAAGAGTAAGTCCTAAGACTCATGATAAACTTATAGGATTTACAAGCCAGCTTCCTCATGTAATTGCTGTATCCTTAGTTAATAGTGATAATTCTGGATTAGATATAGGAAAGTTTACAGGGGACAGTTATAGGGATCTTACAAGAATTGCCCGTATAAATACAAAATTATGGTCTGAACTTTTTATAGGTAATAGGGAAAACCTAATAAGTGAGATAGAGGAGTTTGAAAAAAATATTAGGGAAGTAAAGAATGCTATCTTAAATAAAGATCTGGAAGCTCTAGGCAAAGTACTAGATAGAGCAAGTAAGAAAAGAGAGGAGATGTCCTAATTGAAAGAACTTAGGATTAATCTTACAGAAAAAAGTTATCCACTATATATAGAGAGAGGGTTAATTTCCTCTATAGGAGCAGAAATAAAGAAAATATATTCAAATAAAAAAATTGCTATTATAACTGATGAAAATGTAAATAAATTTTATGGTAATAATATAAAAGAAAATCTAGAGGAAAATGGATTTATTATAAAAAAGATTGTTTTAGAACCAGGAGAGAAGAGTAAATCTATAAATACTTTATTAGATATATATGATAGCCTATTGGATTTTGGAATTACAAGAGGAGACTTAATTATAGCTCTTGGTGGAGGAGTAATAGGGGACTTAACAGGTTTTGCAGCAGCAACTTTGCTAAGGGGAATTCCGTTTGTACAAATTCCAACATCTCTATTAGCCCAAATAGATAGCAGTATTGGCGGTAAAGTTGCCATCGACTTGCCTAAGGGAAAGAACTTAGTAGGAAGCTTCTACCATCCAGAGGCAGTTTTTATAGATCCTGATATGTTGAAGACTCTAGAAAAAAGGTTTTTACATGACGGCATGGCAGAAGTTATAAAGTATGGTTGTATAAGAGACAAAAATTTATTTTATGATCTGTTAAGTTATAGTGATGAAGAAGAGCTTATGAATAATATGGATAGAGTAATCTATACATGCTGTAGCATAAAAAAAGAAATAGTTGAAAAAGATGAAAAAGATACAGGTGATAGGATGATCTTAAACTTCGGTCATACAATAGGGCATGCCATTGAAAAATATTTTAACTATGAAAAATACACCCATGGAGAAGCTGTTGCACTGGGGATGTATGCTATAACTAAAAAAAGTGAAGAAATGGGTATAACAAAAGAAGGAACTTTAAATGTTCTAAGAGAAATTCTTAGTGTGTACAATTTAGAGTATGAAATTGAGTTAAGGGATAAAGAAAATATATTAAATACAATAGCACTAGATAAAAAAAGTAAAGGACAATTTATAAATATAATTCTAATAAAAGAAGTTGGAGAGAGCTTTATACACAAAATTAGAAGAGAAGAAGTAGAAGACTTTATATAAATACAAAAGGAGATGAGAGTGTGGAAAACATAAAAATCACCCCATCGCCCTTAAAGGGAGAAATAAGCATTCCCCCATCTAAAAGCTTAGCTCATAGAGCTGTTATATGCGGAGGACTTTCGGAGGGAGTAAGTAATATAGAAAATATAATATTTTCTGATGACATTAAAGCTACCATTAGGGGCATGGAAAGCTTGGATGTAAAAGTTAAAGATAATAGCAGTAGAGAAGATAATTCACTAAAAAGAAAAAAGTTAGTCATTGAAGGAAAATCTAAATTAAAATTAACCAAAGATACTATAGACTGTATAGAATCTG
>JAYFRK010000303.1:0-10861 GCA_034925975.1 Clostridium sp. | reverse complement strand
TTCTCGCCGCAGCATAAACAGAATTATTTATTATAATAGTGGCTACTTCCTTATTATCTTCAATCCATTCTCCAATTTTTGAATATGCTAGCTCATTCATAACTGTATATGCTTCATTATTCCCTAATTTAGTTTTTGTTTGTCCCTCAAAAATAGGATTACTTATTTTAACTTTTAAGATAGCAGTCATGCCTTCTCTTAAGTCATCCCCTTCAAAACCCTTATCCTTTTCCTTTACAATATTTAGCTTCTTACTCCATTCCTTAAAAGCTCTAGTCATGCCAGTTTTAAAACCAGTCTCGTGAGTACCCGATTCTGTTGTTGGTATATTGTTTACATAGCTGGCTATGTTTTCGGTTGTGGAATCTGTAAATTGAATACATACTTCTCCATATACTTTGATTCCTTCAACCTCTTTTTCTCCCTCAAAAACTATAGGTTCTTTATGTATAGGAGTTTTGCTTTCATTAAGATATTCAATAAAATCTAGCAATCCTCTCTCTGATCTGTATTCTTTTTCTATTACTTCTTCTTTTCTTTCATCCTTAAGCACTAAAGTTATACCTTTATTTTGAAAGGCCAATTCTTGAAGTCTCTCATCAATTATGTCAAATTTAAAATCAGTTGTACTAAAAACCTCCTTATCTGGTTTAAATGTTATCTTTGTTCCTGTAGAATTTGTTTTACCTACAATTTCCAGATTGCTTACAGGGGTTCCAGGCATCTTTTTCTTTAACTCTCTATCTTCAGCATATTCAAATCTTTGCCTATATATATGACCATTTTGGCTAACTTCTACTTCAAGCCACTCTGATAGTGCATTTACCACAGAGGCACCAACTCCGTGAAGTCCTCCAGAAGTTATATAGTTCTTATTATTAAATTTTCCACCAGTATGTAGCTCTGTAAAAACCATTTCCACTCCAGACTTTTTCTTAACAGGATGTATCCCAGTAGGAATTCCTCTTCCATCATCTAGAATAGTTACGCTTTTATCTTTATTTAATATAATAACAACTTTTTCACCATATCCATTTGTAATTTCATCTATAGAGTTGTCCAGTATCTCCCATATACAGTGATGAAGACCCTTTACTCCAGTTGAACCAATGTACATACCTGGTCTTACTCTCACTGGTTCTAATTTTTCTAAAGATGTTAAATCCGTAACATCATAAGAATAATTATTATTGTTTTCCATGTTCATAATATTCCTCCAAATTTGCACTCTATATTATATCCTAAATTAACTGCAGCAATATATCAAACAGAAACACATGTTCTTATTTTTCAACTATCTTCTATTTTACCTACTTACACAGTTTATTACAAGTTTATTTTTGTAACTAAGGAATTTTTAAGGCGAATAAGGTATACAGAGATTGTATACCTTACCATTAAAAATTTTTAAATGATCATTTAACTTTTATTTTCATAAACTTTAATTTACAAATCCGCCTTTTTCTTATCTTTATTAGTAGCTGGCATAATAGCTGCGCATAATCTTATAATATATATTAAGGATTCATCATCAATCCTGCTTTCAAATTTTAATTCTTCTACAGTTTCTCTTGCTAGGATCAAAGCCTTTTGTTCTTTTATATCATTATCCTCATTTTTAAAATTTACTTCCACATATTTTACTGAATCAGATACAGCTCTTAATAGCTTTTTTACGTTTTTGGGAGTTGCATCAACGTCACTTAAAGTCCTTAATACTGTATAAGTTATTCCAAAATAATCTTCCTTAATATTAATACCTTTATCCTTAAGCAAATAGACAAAATAGGATAACCCTACAATTAAAAGAACTACCAATACATATTGTATAATTATATCATTCATAGACTTCCCTCCTTTATAAAACACCTATCTAATAATGATATATGAGTAATTTTATAAAAGGGGGACATGTGTACTTATTATTTTTATTGAACATTTCAATATAATTTATCGAATAAAATAGAGCAGATATTAACTTTTAATATCTGCTCTATTTTAGATTCTATTCAATAAAATTTTTAACAATTTAATTTTATCTTAAAAGTCTGATTTAACAACTAACTACTCAGTAAAACCTTTCTCCTTCATACCATTTCTATCTTTAAATATGGCCATACCCGTTAGCATTTTTTCAAACCCTAATTTTCTATAAAAGTTCTCTGAAACAGGCCTTGAATATAAAATTATATTAAATTCCTTAAGATCTTTATATATTTCATCTATTATTGTTTTTCCTAAACCATTTCCTTGATATTCAGGATGGACAGCAATATCATATATAGCTGCTTGATATGCTCCATCTGAGATTCCTCGTCCTACACCTATAATTTTATCTTCATTATAGATAAAAACTACTGAATAGCTATTTTTAAAAGCTTTCTCAATTAACTCAGCTGGTGGATGAGCTAATCCTGCTATTTTTAATAGGTTTTGCACTTCATACCACTTAACTCTGCTTAAATCTTTTTTTACTAAATATTTACTCATAAGTCTATCCTATCTCTAATGCAACCTCTATCATTTTTGTAAATGTAGTTTGACGTTCTTGTGCTGTAGTCTCTTCACCAGTTACAATATTATCACTAACTGTCAAAATTGTAAGTGTATCTACTCCATATTTTGCACCAAGAGTATATAGCGCTGCAGCTTCCATTTCTATTGCTAAAACACCATATTTGGCCCATAGCTTCCATGCATCAGGATCATCATTATAAAATAAATCACTGGTTAATACATTTCCAACCTTTACATCAATCCCTTTACTTATAGCAATATCATAAGCTTTTCTCAATAAATCAAAGCTGGCAATAGGTGAAAAGTCCATTCCTTTGAATCGCATTTTATTAATTCCTGAATTAGTTGCTGAACCCATGGCTAATACAACATCTCTTACTTTAACATCTTCCTGTATAGAACCACAGGTACCTACCCTAATAAGTTTCTTTGCACCATAGCTTTCTATAAGTTCATTTGCATAAATAGATATAGATGGTGCCCCCATACCTGTACCCTGAACTGATATTTTTTTGCCTTTATATGTACCTGTAAATCCATACATGCCACGAACTTCGTTATAACATACAGGGTTTTCTAAAAAAGTTTCTGCTATAAATTTTGCTCTTAATGGATCCCCTGGTAATAAAACTGTGCTTGCTATTTGACCTTCTTTCGCTCCAATGTGTACACTCATCTTTATGCCTCCTTAATTTTACATATTGTTTTATATCACTATTTTATCATAATAACAATAAGTTCAATATAACTTATTGTTAATTATAAGCAATTATTTAATTTATTATTAATCTCTGTTTTAAAAATTGTTGAATTCATTATAATGAATTTAAATTACAAATTTTCATAGGTAAAATTAAAAGAGAGGCTTAATTACCTCTCTTTTTATAATATTTACAATTAATTTTAAATAAAAATCCAAAATACCGCTGCTCTGATTTTGACACCTATCTCTCCGATAGGTGGGTGTCCTCAAAGATGCTTCTCTGTTCTTGCCTGCTAGCCAATAAACCTGGTCTTATAGAACAATTCACATCTAGATTTTGGGCTCCCTTGTCAACTCTGTAGGTTCAAAATAAGAGCTCCACGAATATTTCAGAAATATGTCAAATAAGTTCTTTTGCTAATTTAAAATTATATTACCTGAAAATTATTATATCAGATATACTATAAAATGCAATAGGTATTCTCATATAACTATTAACTTTAATTATTCCAAAATAGATGTACAATGAGGACATCTTGTTGCCTCAATAGGTATTTCAGAACAACAATAATTACATTTTTTCGTTGAATGTACTGACGGTTTTTCTTTCTTTTTAGAAAATCTATTTAACTGTTTTACAACTATAAATATGGAAAAAGCTATAATTAGAAAATCTATTACATTATTTAAAAATGTTCCATAATTTAATGTAGCTACTCCAGCATCTTTAGCTTCTTTTAAAGTTTTATAGGTTTTTCCATCAAGAGCAAAAAATAAATTTGAAAAATCAACTTTTCCTAATAAAAGACCTACTAATGGCATTATAATATCATTAACTAAGGACGAAATAATTTTCCCAAAAGCTCCTCCAATAATAACACCCACAGCTAAATCAACCACATTCCCTTTCCTGGCAAATTCCTTAAATTCTTTCAACACGGGCTATTCCCTCCCCCTCATCTGATTGTTAACATCAATAATTAACTAATTATTAATATTATAAAGTATTATTTTATAACTTTCAATCTAGTTTATATAAATACTAAAAAGAGGTTTTACCCTCTTTTTACTCAAATTTAACTTTTATTCTTGGTCTTACATTTAAATCTATTACCTCCTTGGCGTCATAGAACTTGATAAATCTTTGCCTTTTATTTCTTAATGCAATTCCATCTATAGCCATTCTATCTCCTAATACTGCACGGGTATCCCTTAGGATTTTTTCATAGGATTCTTTTCCTACAAAATAAAAAACCCATAGCTTAGAGGCTATGAGTTTTAACACAAAAATAAAAAATTTATTATTATAACTTAAATTTATTAATTATTTCATTTAGATTTTCAACTATCTCTTTTAAATCTTCTGCTGTATCCATAGTATTATCTGCCATCTTAGTCTGTTCATTCATAGATGCTGATACTTCTTCAAGTCCTGCTGCTGATTCTTCTGAAATTAAAGATATAGAGTGAACTGACTCTAATATTTTATCTTTATTATTAGAAGCATGTATTACTTTGTCATATAAATTATTAATTTGGGTTATTGAATTTTTAGTACTCTCATCTATAATATTAAATATATTTTGAGTTTCTTCTACTGCTTCATTCACCTCTGAAATTATATTTTCTCCTTGATTCATACTACTTTTAGACTTTTCTATTTCATGTTGTATAATCTCAATTTCAGATGATATATCTCTAGTAGCTAGTTCAACCTGTTCTGATAGCTTTCTGATTTCTGATGCAACTACCGAAAATCCCTTTCCTGCTTCTCCAGCTCTTGCCGCTTCTATAGCAGCATTTAAGGATAATAAGTTAGTTTGTTCTGCTATTCCTTGTATTTTACTTACGATTTTATCTATGGAAGTAGATTTTCCAGATAAACTGTTTATACTATCGCCAACCTTAATTAACGCTTGTCTATTTTCATCAAATTTTTGATTTAATAAGTTCATAGTATCTCTACCTTTTAAATTAACCTCTTCTGTCTTCTTTGAAAAATCTTTAACCATATCAGAGCTATTTACTACATCATTCATCTCATCAGAAAAATCAGATAACATCTCTGCTATATTTTGAGAATCCTTCGCTTGTTCTACAGATCCTTTAACTAATTCTTCTGTAGCCTTACTTACAGCTTCTATAGACTCAGCTGTAGTTTGCGATGACTCAGATAAAACTTCAGAGTTACCTTTAATTTTACCAGAATCTATTTTTAAGCTTTCAAATATTTCTCTTAATTGTTTTCTTAAATCAATTACAGATTTACCTATTATACCAATTTCATCCTTATATTGTAATATATTATTAAATCTTTCATCATAAGTTAAATCAAAATCTGATGTTCTATTTACTAGCTTTGTTATATGAAGTATAGGCTTCGATATTCTTTTTCCAAGAATTATTCCTACAAAAACTGATATCACAGTAACTCCTAATGCCAATACTACAAATAGCATTATTCTATTTTTTACTTTTTGTTCTAAAGCTATTTCTTTTTCATTAATAGCACTTTCTATAGTATCTATGTAATTCCCTGTTCCTACTACCCAATTAAAGCCCTTAGCTAGTCTACTATAAGCTCTCTTTGGTAGCGGTTTAGTTTCTCCTTCTTTTGGAAAGTAATAATTACTAAATCCGCCGTCTTCTTTTTTCCCATTTTCTATAATTTCCTTTATCAGATATTTTCCATTTGCATCTTTATCTTCATATCTATTTTTACCTTCTACATCTTTTCCTAATAATACAACATTGACACCTTCTAAAGTGTCTGCCCAAAAGTATCCTTCTTTGCCATATCTCATATTTCTTAATATATTTGCACCCTGAGTTTTAGCTTCTTCTAAAGATAATTCCCCTTTTTCATATCTTTTATATACTGAATCTAAAACAGTAATGGCGGCGTCAACTTGATGTTTTATATTCATATCATAATCTCCAAACATAGTTTCCTTTTGATCTTTAATAAGTTCACTTTTTAGTGAAATTAGTTCAAAAACTGAAGTTATACCTATTAAAGAGGAAGTAGCTACAACTGCTAAGACCAATATTAATGCTATTTTTGTACTTATCTTTTTCATAAATAACACCTCTTTCAAGTTTTTATTCGTTTTACTATGATAAATATACGGAGAGTTATTATTCAGAATTTTGAGAATTTTATTTTTATCATTCAGTAATATTATTTATTTATATTATATTTACATAATACATGGTTTATTAACACTTTTCAACAATAACTTTTAAAATTTGACAGCAATCAAAAAATAAAAAGACCATTGTAATTCCAATGGTCTTATGCTGTAACAATTCCTCTCTTCCCTTTTACTAGTTCTTGTTCCATATCTTCTAATTCATCATTCTTGATGTAAATTATTGAAATTATTAATGAAATGACATCTGATATAGGATAAGCTATCCATGCTCCCATTATTCCAAGTCCAAATCCATAAACCATAATATATAGAAGTGGTATAAATACTACTATTTGTCTAAATATAGAAAGTAAGAATGATGTCTTAGCCATTCCCCTTGCTTGATAATAGTATATTGTAACATAGTATATTCCTATACAAGGCAACAGAGCAACTACCACTCTAAAAGCGCCTGTAGTATAGTTAATAATATCCATATCATTAACAAATACTGAAATAAGCTGTTTTGTAAATATCATGGTTAATCCCCATAATATCACTGAACTTATAGTAACTAGTTTCACTGAAAACTTTACTATTTCTTTAACTCTATTATACATTTCAGCTCCATAATTATAAGCTGCTATAGGCTGCATAGCTGAACTTCTTCCTATAATATTAATAAACAAAAACAGAGAAATTCTGCTTATTAATCCTACAGCTACGATAGCTGCGTCCCCTCCCATTTGAACTAGTATCTTATTTAAAATAACTGCTACCACAGCATCTGATATTTCTATTACAAATGTAGAAAATCCAACAAATACAATGGCTTTAGATATACTTTTATCTAATTTACCTGTAAGCTTTAAATTCATTCTATTTTTTATTTGGATAAACTTGATAAGAGCATATATAAAGGCTATTATTTGAGAGACAACTGTAGCAAATGCTGCACCGCCAACTCCATAATTTAGTATAACTACTGCAATATAATCTAATACGATATTAAACATTGCGCCAATAGAAGTACTTAATAAGATTATCTTTGTATCTCCAAAGGAAGTTAGAATATATGATATTAAAAAGGTTAGTCCTTGAAATAACACTCCTATTAAAATAATTGATATATAAGTATTGGCATATGGAAATATTGCCTCACTACAACCTAATTTCATAATTATAGAATCCTTGAAAATAGACATTCCTAATATTAAAGATAATATCATTGAAATTAAAATAATAAATGCATTGGGTACTATTTTCTTAATTTTTGAATAGTTGTTTTCACCACTACTTCTTGCTACAGCAGTAGAAGCTCCTATTGCTACAAGAAGGGAAATAGCTTGGAACAACCTTTGAACCGGAAATGCAATGGTTAATGCTGCTATACCCTTTGCACCTACAACTCGACCTACGAATAGCGAGTCTACCATATTGTACATTTCAGCTACTAATAATGAAATTATAACTGGTATAGAAAATCTTAGTACCAGCTTACTTATATTCTCAGTTGTGAATTGTACATTTTTTTCCGTGACTTTTGCACTGGCTGACATGATCTTTCACCTCTAAACTTATTCTTATAATAATATTATAGTTCTTTTCAGGTGTTGCCGGCATTCACTAAGTTGCTGAACAAAAAGTACTAAATTGCCCACATGCACAAGTTTCCAATTTGCAAAATAACACAAAAACACCTTAAAATAGGTGTTTTTGTTCTTTTTGAAGAGTAATTAATACAGCTCCATACCCTTCTATTTTTGATATTATGTTATAAACAGGCTTCTTTTTTGCAAAATCTAATGATATTTTAGGTTTTGATATACTGTATAAAACATTCATTTCTTCATCTGTAAGTCTTTTAGGTCTCCCCATAGATATCCAATTATTAAAAGCTGATCCTGCTTTTTCGCCTATTTCATATATAGTTACCTTGTAGTCATACTGTAAATTTTTTAAAGACAATGATATTTCTCTTTCTAAAACATTTTTTTCTATTCTTTTATTTTTTAGAGCTTCTAAATCTATAAGCTTATTTAGATCTTCACTAAAACTATAAAGGAGTATTTGATAGTTATCCTCTGAAGAAGTTACAATATATCCTTTATCTTTTTTAACAAGAACATCTCCAAGTTTTGATAAAAAGTAATAAGCATAATATGAAGCTTTTTTTATTCCATTAAGAGTTGTTATTCCCGGTGCCCCAAAGAACAATTCGTTATTCATTACACTGTTTTCTTCTACAGTATCATAAGCTTTCAAAAATAGCATATCATTTTTCTCATTAATAAAATTATGAATTACATAAGGAACCATATATGATGTATCAAATATTGCGTTTACTGAGTTATATTCTTCAAATGGTTCTTCTACTATATCCTCTAATTCATATCTATCAAATATCTTTTGAGCAGCCTCGATATAATCTTTTGGAAGATCTTTAGCTACTCTAAATTTCCACACTTGAACCTCTTCAATACCATAAAGATCAGAAAAATACAGAATAAAGCTCTCTAAAAGTCTCAGAAACAGTTCTATTTCATCAAATACCTTATCTAATATAATAATTGGCATAAGTTGAATATCTACAAGAAATTCCATAAGTTTTTCAGCCTCATTCCAGTTAAGAAAGTCTACATTTTTGTTAAAATAAATTCTCATATCCTTATGGAATAAATATTGGACTATTCCATATTTAAACCCTATATCCTTCTGAATACTTTTAACAAAACTTTGTTCTTTCTCCTTTATAAGCTCTATTGCATCACCTAGGTTTATAACTTCTTTCCAATAATCATTTACTTGGCCAATATCATTAGACGTATCAACTTCTATTTTTATAATTTCTTTTTCATAATTAAATCTATCATATTCTTCAAGATACATAGAGATATAATCAATAGCTTCTAATAGTTCAAGTTCTTTATATTTTTTCCGCATTTCATATTTTTCTTCAGGTATATAGTTTTTCTTCCTGTACTGAAGTGGAGTAACATTATAATACATCTTAAAATACTTATTGTAATACCTGGTATGTGAAAATCCAACTTCCTCAGAAATTTCAGATATAGTCTTTTCTGTATCTAATAATAATTTTACAGATTCATGAACTCTTGTTGAGTTTAAAAAGTCCATAAAATTAGTTCCTGCCATATTTTTTATTTCATGGGATAGATAGTACGAACTTAAAAATTCACGTTCTGCTATATCCTTAAGACTTATCTTGTTCATATAATTGTTATATATAAACTTGGAAATTCTATGATATCTTTGAAATTGTATGTCATTCTCTTTTAAACCTTCTTCATCATATATTAGATAATGAAAATTGTTTAACAAATGAAATAATAATTTTACCATTTGCTCTTCTATCTCTTCGTCGTAATCGTCGCTTTTTTGGATTGCCTCATAGGCAAGGATAGCTAAAACCCTTCTTAATATTTGATACTTTTCCTTTTCCTGCACATCTTCCTCTGATGAG
This sequence comes from Clostridium sp., assembly GCA_034925975.1. GTDB lineage: Bacteria > Bacillota > Clostridia > Clostridiales > Clostridiaceae > Clostridium_H. Next base: position 1,023 of record JAYFRK010000303.1, on the reverse strand, counting down.
TTAGTATAAAAGTATATATCTTTAACATCATTGTAGTACTTTTCAAAGAAATCTAAGTCCATCTTAAATATTAATATTTTGTTATCTCCGCTCTCAGAATATATTCTATGTGTTTCATCTGCATTTACTATTTCAATTTCTTTTTCTCTAAGTTCATATGTTTCTGATTCCATTTGAACATATATAGTTCCTTTTAATACAAATATTATCTCAAGACAGTTATGCCAGTGAAGTGGATAATCTTTTATAGACTGCAGACTAATACTAAGAGGAAGATGTTCCATAAAACTTATATATTCTCTTCTCATAGTTCCTCCTTAACTTAAATTCGTTAGTGATTTAAAATCATATCCTCTATTTCTCCACTCATGTATTAAATAATCTAGAACTTCTGTATTAGTTTTTGAGATAGCATGTAGAAGTATAACAGCCCCATTATGAGTTCTATTTAATAATATTGTCTTAGCCTCCTCAAGAGATGGTTGGTCGTCTACCTCGTAATCTCTATAAGCAACACTCCAAAATACTGTTTTATATCCTAACTTTTTTGTATAATATAATGAAAGTTCATTGTATGCTCCCATTGGCGGTCTAAAGAATTTATCCATTTTCTTTCCTGCAACTTGTTCAAAGGCTTTTTCAGTGGATAAGATTTCATTATTAAATTCATTTTTATTTGATTTAGCAAGCTTAGCCATAGAAGGATGCCTTTTTGAATGATTGCAAACTAAATGTCCTTCCTGTACCATCCTTTTAATCAACTCTTTATTTGCCCTAATATATGGTTCTGTAACAAAAAAAGCTGCTTTCACATTGTTTTCTTTTAATATGTCTAATATTTTTGTAGTATAACCATTCTCATATCCTTCATCAAAGGTTAGATACAGCACCTTTTCATCTTTACTGCCAACATAGTATGCATCTTTATTTTTTATTATATCTAAAACTTCTTTAGGTTCATCTGGCTGGTTTCCTTTTGTATTAGGTATAAAAAACCATTCCCTGTCGGTTAAATTAAGACTC
>JAYFRK010000633.1:0-4110 GCA_034925975.1 Clostridium sp. | reverse complement strand
CGTATTTGTTGACTCTATTTGCCTTGATGATGATATTGAATCTGATTTGTTACTGGAACAAGCCACTAAGCTTCCTGAAATTGCTACAGTCAATAATATGGCACCTGCTGTGATAATCTGTTTAATTTTTTTATTCTTACTTAAGATTATTTTGGATCTTTGTTTCATTTCTTTTACCTCCCTGATAATTAAAAAATATATACCCTCAATAGTAAAATATCTAACAAGGCCATATGCAAGAAAAACTATGATGCCCTTCTGGAAATATTATCCCCCAAAAATAATATTATTAAAATTATAGTTTACAATTTTGTGATTTATTACTTCTTATATAGTGAATCCAATGTACAATAACTTTTCCTCTTGGGCAAAGGGAAAGGGATGCCCACTATAAGTACAAGAGATTTGTAAAACTAATTACTATATTGGAAATTTATATTAAGAAAGGAAGGATATTTATGAAAATCTATGTATCACCATCAAGTCAAACTACCAATGTGGGAGTAGGCAATTATGGAACAGAAGCTGCTAGAATGAAACAATTATCTGATTTATTAATTCCAAAGTTAAAAGCTAAAGGATACACTGTTTACGGAGGAGATAATAGTTTAACCTTGACACAGAGAATTAGTGCATCTAATGCTAATAATGTGGATTACCATGTAGCTTTACACTCAAATGCAGGCGGCGGAACTGGACCAGAAACCTGGTATTATACTACTTCAACAGGAAGTAAGGCCTTAGGAGCTTCAATATTGACTAAGCTAAAACAAGTTCCAGGTGCTTCTACAGGAAGATACAACAATGGTTCTACCACTTATACTGAACTTAAAGATACTGTTGCAATTGCTGTTATCGTTGAGGTTGCTTTCCATGATAATATAAATGATGTTAATTGGATGTTATCACACTGGGATGCAATTGCACAAGCAATAGCTGACGGAATAGCTGCAGCTTAAATAGATATTTACAAAATTATTAATTCCATTATATATAACATAAAAGGAGCTGTCTCAAAATTTTGAGACAGCTCTGTTTTAAATGAATGTTGATTTTTACATTTATTTAAAACTTTCCATTAGTACGTTAAAGCTGTTTTAAAGATTGTTGAGTTCATTATAATAAAAAACTATAATTCTTATTTAGAATTATTTTTGATATTATACAAAATCAACAATCTCTTAAAACATACCCTATTTCTTAAAAATATGTTGTTTAATATCTTCCACATCCTTTTTTACATCTTCAATTATATTAAATTTATCTGTTAAATTTTTTATTATATCTTGATAGTTTCTTTCACGTTCTTCTTGTCTAATGTCTCTCTTTTCTTCGGCTTTTAAAATATAGAATATAAGTACAACAGATAAAACAGCCCATATTCCTTGATTTAAGGCAAGTTTTAATATTTCATTTTCCACTAATTTCACCTCCTATAATTTAAGTTAGTAACTGACTTTCTTGAAGATGTTTCTTTAAGTTATTTAATCCTTTATTTTTGGTTTTATTTACTGCTTGTCTTGATATATGTAATTTTTTAGCCACTTCTGATACTGTATAACCCTTTATATATATTTCATTCAAAACTGTTTTTTGAGATGATGGAAGCTTATTCCAAGATGTATTAAGCATAATATGTGTTTCCATATCTAAACTATTTTCACCACTAAGTAATTCTTCTTTTAGTTCTAATTCATTTACATATAAATTACTATATTTTTTAGATAATTTAATATACTTATACTTTAAAGAATTAGCAATGTAGCTTACTAGACATTCTTCTCTTTTTAAAGATACTTTTTCAAAAATTGGAATAGATTGTACCGTTTCTATAAGACTTATTATTAAATCTGTATCCGATCCATCATAATTTAATTTTCTACTATATTTTTTTATTAATGGTTCAAACTTTTTTATAATTTCTAAAAGAGATGTTGCATCGCCGCGCTGAGACTCAGCTGTTAATATATACAAATTACTATACATATGTATAGTACCTCCTTTCTAATGATTTAACTGTTAGAAAGACGAGGGTATTGGCAAATGTAAACCACATTTTATAAAAAAATACTAATATTAAAATTAATGTAATTTTATGTAATAATCATCATACTATAAAATGTAAAAAAATATATATTTTTATAATTTTATAAGGAATCAGGGATTGACCATAGAAAACTTATTGATTTTAGGTTTGATATTGAAGGTTCTATTTTACAAGAATTTGATAAGATGATAGATAGTAAATTACTTTACGAAGTATTATGAAATAGAAAATTCAGAAGAGTTACAGTGATCATTACTATTGGAAAAGTTGTATAAAGAGGATGTGCTAGACTTTATGCCTTTAATAACAAAAGGGTTGTCCAAAGTATGAAAATACTTTGAACAACCCTTTTATTGTATATCAATTAATTTTTTAAAATTTAATCTATAAATATATATTAATCATTATTTTTGTACATAAACCAATCTGATAACTTACAGATGCCTTGCCTTTTAATATCTTCATCTGTTAAATCAGGATTTGCTGGGACTAAAACCTTGTCTCCTATTATTTCATTGTGTGGCCAGTTAGCTGGAGCAAATAAATGTTTACCGCTTGCTAATTGAAGTCCTTTAACTATTCTCAATATCTCGTCCATATTTCTTCCTAGTTCTTTTGGATATTCTAATATTGTTCTTACAGTTCCTTTAAAGTCAACAACTACTACAGATCTTGCAGTTGTTGAATCTTCATCAGCATCTTCTCTTATCATACCTAGTGATTTTGATATTTTTTTGTCTTTATCATCAATTATTGGGAACTCTATATTTACACGTAAATTTTCCCCTATCCAATTTACCCATGCTCTGTGTTCCTCTAAACTATCAACACTTAATCCAATTAACTCAGTGTTTAATTGTTTGAATTGATCCATTCTCTTTTGGAAAGCTACAAATTCAGTTGTACAAACTGGTGTGAAATCTGCTGGATGGCTAAAAAGTACAAACCATTTACCTTGATAATCCTTTGGTATATTTATTTCACCCTTTGTTGTTTTAACTATCATTTCTGGAAATTGATCTCTAACTAATAATTTCATTATGTAACATCTCCTTATCCTTATATTATCTGTATGATATCATTATAGCACTTATTTGTAAATAATACCTATTATATAGAATTATTATTCCATATAAAAAAAATAAGCATGTAAAATTTCTACATGCTCATATATCTATCTTTATAATAATATATTAATTGCTAATATTTCTTAAGATTAATAAACTTTAGTGCAAAAATGAGAGTATTTAGGATTTTTGGCCACGGTTATTTTATGGAATAATTCCTTAATCTTTGCACACACTTCACCAGATTGTCCGTTTCCAACTACTCTGTCATCAACTTCAACTATTGGAGTAACTTCCATTGCTGTACCACTAAAAAATAGTTCATCCGATGCGTATAATTCTGTCCTTGCTATACTTCTTTCAACAACCTCAATACCTAGCTCATTTTTTGCAAGAAGCATTACAGTATCTCTAGTTATCCCTTCTAATATATTATCTGAAGGAGGTGGAGTTATTAGCTTTCCTTTTCTAACCATAAAAATATTCTCTCCTGGACCTTCACAAACATGTCCGCTTTTGGTTAAAAATATTCCTTCATCATATCCTCTTCTTAGTACTTCTAAAGATGCTAATCCTGAGTTTAAATAAGCTGCAGTTGCCTTTGTTCTTGGTGGCAACATATTATCCTCAATTCTATCCCATGAAGTTACTGCCACTCTTAATGTGTCTTTACCTGTATAGCTTCCCATTGGCTGACAGTAGATTACCATTCTGTCATCGTCATCAAGCAAAGTTGGTCCTATCTTATCAGCACCCTTATAGGCTATAGGTCTTATATATGTTGTAGTCTTAAAGTTATTTTTTCTTAGAAGTTCAATTGTTGCTTCCATAAGTTCATCTACTGTGTAAGGTAAGTTTATATATAGTGTTTTGCAGGACTGTAATAATCTTTCATAATGCTCCCTTAATCTAAAAGCATATAATTGATTAGTTTCTTCATCCCAATAAGCCCTAATACCTTCAAAACATGCAAGTCCATAATTAAAAGCCTTGCAT
>JAYFRK010000439.1:0-5168 GCA_034925975.1 Clostridium sp. | reverse complement strand
AATATATTCGTAATGGATACAGAAGTATATTCTAATACTGGAGGTCAATCTTCAAAAGCAACTCCAACAGCAGCAGTAGCAAAATTTGCAGCAAGTGGTAAAAAGGTAAGAAAGAAGGATCTTGGACTTATGGCTATGAGTTATGGTCATGTGTATGTAGCTCAAATAGCTATGGGGGCAAATATGAATCAGACTATAAAGACTATAGTAGAGGCTGAAAAGCATAAGGGACCTTCATTGATAAGTGCATATGCACCATGTATAAACCACGGTATAAGAAGTGGTATGGGAACTAGTATGGCAGAAGAAAAGAAGGCTGTAGAGTCTGGATATTGGCATCTATATAGATATAATCCAATGTTAAAAGAGGCAGGGGAAAATCCGTTTAAGCTAGAATCTAAAGAGCCTTCAAAAGCATTTAGAGATTTTATACTTGGAGAAATTAGATATTCATCATTAGCTAATGTATTCCCAGATATTGCAGAGCAATTATTCACAGAGGCTGAAAAGCATGCTAAAGAAAAATATAAAACTTATAAAACTTTAGAAGATTGTGGATATCTATAATGGTAACGAATATTTACTATAAATAATAGCTAGCCTAAGAATTAGTTATTGTGAACCAAATAAAAAAGAGAACCAGATGCAGCATAACTACATCTTTGGTTCTCTTTTTTATGTTGATTACTAAACATGATTATTTTTGATTTTCTTCTACCCAGTCTTTTGCCTCAGAAACATCAAACTCACTTGGAATAGTAACTTGGGAAACTGGTTTTACTTCTGATATATTAGCCCAAGCGGCAGTTTCATGGCGCTCAATAGGCATTGATAGGAATTGTTCTTTATATTTATTTTTTGCCATATATATCACTCCTTCCAGAATAGTATTTTCAAAAGTTAAGTTATTTATCCGATGGTGAATAGCTCTAAATTTCAGCTGAAAATTATAAAATAATAAACATGTATAATTATTTGATAATTTTCAAAAAATGCTATTATGGAGAGAATATAAATATACCGGGAGGAAATTTTAATGTTTGAAAATTTAATACGTAACATATTAAACAATGCATCAGATGAAATGATGGAAAGAATTCTTAAAGACACCTACAATGAAAATATGTTTGTTATGGTAACAGCAGCTCAAAAACTTACTTTAAGAGCAATTGTTGAGGCATCCATGAGAGCTGAATCAGGCCAAATATTAGGAAGAGCTTATGGAAGTCCAAATGTTCAATCACCATGGGAAAAGGTATTTTTAAATCCAACACAACTTTTTTCATTACCAACACCAGAAAATGTTCCAATAAATACAGAAGTAGTTATTGGTAAAAGAGCAAAAAAACCATTAAAGCTTTCAATGCCAATTATGATAACTGGTATGTCTTATGGCGGCTCGCTAAGTTTAAAGGCAAAAGTTGCTTTAGCAAAAGGGGCATCACTTGCAGGTACATCAACAAATACCGGAGAGTCTGCACTATCCGATGAGGAAAGAGAAGCTGCAAAATACTTAATAGGTCAATTTAATCGTGGAGAATGGATGAATACAGAAGATCAGCTATCGAGATTGGATGCTATCGAAGTTCAGCTAGGACAAGGAGCTTGGGGAGGAGCCACTGTATCTATAACTAGTGGGTCAAAGATTGATGACCATATTAGAAAAACGTGGCATCTTGAAGAAGGAGAGGATGGAGTAATAAAGTCAAGACTTACAGGAGTGAATACTCCAGAGGATATTATTAAACTTCTAAATTCTCTAAAAGAAAAGTATGATGTTCCTATAGGAATTAAAATTGCAGCTACTCATTTTATAGAAAGAGAGCTGGATGTTATACTAGCTACAGATGTAGATTATATTGTAATTGATGGAGCAGAAGGAGGTACTGCAGTATCACCGCCAACTCTTGCAGATGATATGGGACTGCCGACTCTTTATGCAATAGGAAGAACTGCAAAATATTTAGAGGAAAAAGGGGTTAAAAATAAATATGATCTAATTGCAGCTGGTGGCCTTAAAACTCCAGGTCATTTTCTTAAAGCATTAGCTTTAGGGGCTGATGCTGTTTATATTGGCTCAATTGCTCTTGTAGCTATGCTTCAAAGTCAATCACTTAATGCTACACCAGCTGAACCAACTCCTCAGTTAGTATTATATGATGGTAAATTGAGAGATGATTTAGATATAGAACAGGGAGCAAATAATCTTCAAAACTTTTTAAACTCCTGTGTAGAAGAAATGAAACTAGCACTTATAGCCATGGGCAAGACAAAATTCAATGAGCTGTCTAGCTATGATTTAGTTACTGTTGACAAAGATTTAGCTGATAGCTTACAAATTAATTATGCAGGATATCCGAATAAAGAGTGAGTGGAGTTAACAGGTGTTATTGTAAGTAACACCTGTTTTAATAGTTTAATAGAAAAATTTTCTGGGATTTAAAGATAAGAATATTTCCAAAATACTAGGCTAAATGTATCCGTTTTACAAATAGAAATATGATAATTTAAGCATTCATTAATAATACAATGAAAGAAAAAGAATTAAATAATTATATTAAATAGAGAAGGCGTTAATGATTTAACAATGCTATTGTATGCTATTCTAAGATTTGCTGCAATTGAAAAATTAATATAAAATATACAAACAATAAACTATATGGTAAAACGGGGTATTATATATGGATATTTCAACAGTACTTTTTTTGATTATTAGCTTTGGATCTATGATTATTGCGTTTGTATTAGAAGGAGGACATTTAGCTGGTTTATTGGTTGGAACGGCAGCTATGATTGTTTTTGGAGGAACTATTGGAGCTGTTGGTGTTTCTTTTCCAATGAACACACTAAAGAGAATCCCAGGAGCTCTTAAAGTAGCATTTAAAGGACAAAAGAGAGATCAGCTTTCCTTAATGAAATATTTTATTGAGGTTGCTAGAAAAACAAGACAAAACGGATTGTTAAGTCTAGAATCAGATTTAAATGATCCTAATATGGATTCCTTTATAAAGACAGGCCTTCAAGCTGTGGTGGATGGTTCTGAGCCTGAAACTGTTAAATCTATTTTAAATTTAGATGCAGAGGTAACTTCATTAAGACATAAAGGGAGTATAGCGGTTTTTGAAGCAGCAGGAGGATATGGACCTACTATGGGAATAATAGGTACTGTTATGGGACTTGTACATGTTTTAAGTAACCTAAGTGATCCTAATTCCTTAGGACCCAAAATTGCTGTGGCTTTTATTGCTACATTATATGGAGTTTCATCAGCAAACTTATTATGGCTTCCAATTGCATCTAAGTTAAAAGTCTTAAATATGGAAGAATTAAGAGAAAAAGAACTTATTATAGAGGCTATTTCCTGTATTCAAGCTGGAATTAATCCAAATACAATTGGTGAAAAGCTTAAAGGATTTTTGGACAAGAAACAACTTTTACAATATGAAATTGAAAAAGGAGCAAATAGAGAATGATAAATATGGAGGAAGAAAAGGAAGCTAATAATGAACGATGGCTTCTTACATATTCAGATCTTATAACTCTATTAATGATATTTTTTGTTATTATGTATGAAAGTAGTAATATAGATGCATCAAAGTATAAAAAAATGTCTGAGTCTTTTAAGAGTGCATTTGGTGGTGGAAAGACTATAGTTGGGCAAGAAGATATGGAAAGAAGTAAAGGTAAGCCAACTCCTATAGTATCTAAAGATCCTGAACAACAGAAGATGAATCAATTAAAAGGTGAAGTAGATAAGTATTTAAAGAGTAATAACTTAGATAAAAATGTTATTACAAAAGTAGAAGAAAGAGGACTTGTAGTAAGCTTAAATGATACATTATTCTTTGAATCTGGTAAGGCTGAAGTTAGAAGTGATACATTGAAAAAATTAGTGCAAATAGGTAATATACTTAAACATGAAAATAATTATATTAGGATTGAAGGAAACACTGATAATCAACCTATAAATAATGATGAATTTAAATCTAATTGGCAATTATCCGCTATTAGAGCAGCAAATGTGGTTCAACTTTTTGTAGAGAAGTGCGAATTTTCTCCAGAAAAGTTAAGTTCGGTTGGCTATGGAGAATACAGACCTTTAGCAGATAATCGAACAGAAGAAGGACGAGCTAAGAACAGAAGAATAGATATTGTTATAATGAGTAACAAATTTAATAAAGTGGAAGATAACTAAAAAACAGCAGTAAATCAACTGCTGTTTTTTATTGTAAACAGAAGTTAACTCTCTGTGATTTTTCCACCGTTAACATGAATAACTTGCCCTGAAACATAAGAGGAATCTTCAGAGGCAAGATAGACATAGGCAGGAGCCAATTCACAAGGCTGACCAGCCCTACCCATAGGAGTAGTGGTTCCAAATTTAGTTACTTCTTCTTCAGAAAAACTAGAAGGTATTAATGGTGTCCAAGTTGGTCCAGGCGCTACAGCATTTACTCTAATACCTTCACTAGCTAAATTCAATGAAAGAGAACGAGTGAAAGTTGTAATAGCCCCTTTTGTTGCTGAATAATCTAATAGAGTTTCATGCCCATCATAAGCTGTAATAGAGCTTGTATTTATAATAGAACAACCTTTTCTTAAGTGAGGTAGTGCTGCTTTAGTTAAATAGAATACTGAAAATATATTTGTTTTAAATGTAAGCTGAAGCTGCTCTGAAGTTATATCAAGAAGACCATTTTGTGGATATTGAACTGCAGCATTATTTACTAATATATCAATATGGCCAAATGTATTTATAGTGTCTGATATTACTTTTTTACAAAAAATTTCGTCACCTAAATCTCCAGCAATAGTAAGACAACGTCGGCCTTTTCCTTCAATTATTGTTTTTGTTTCCATTGCGTCTACTTCTTCATTTAAATATACTATAACAACATCTGCACCTTCAGAAGCAAAAGTGATAGCAACAGCTTTTCCTATACCACTATCTCCACCAGTTATTATAGCTACTTTATTCAGTAATTTACCGCAAGCTTTGTATCTAGGATTTTCAGAAGTTGGTCTAGGATTCATGAGAGCTTCAAGTCCGGGCTGAGTATCTTGATGCTGAGATTCAAATTTTATAGGAAACATATAAACACCTCTTATTCATTTTCATTTTATAGTATTTTGATTATAAGTATAGTTTTTTATACACAGCTCTAAAA
>JAYFRK010000379.1:0-6595 GCA_034925975.1 Clostridium sp. | reverse complement strand
TTTAAGAATATACTAAATAGAGGGTATTTCTGCGGCTGTGGTATTAAGCAAAAAACTAGAAATGAATATTTTATATAACAATAAAATGAAACCCATTAAGAAAACACAAAAAGAGGAGTGTTTTTTTAATGGGTTAGTTTTGGTATTATTATGATGTTGAAATCTTTAAGCAGTTTGACAAAATTGTGAATTTTTTAGTACAATTAATATTTATAAATGATTGGATATATTTAATGAAATATATGGATTACAATTACAAAAACCTTCATCTGATTGATAAATTTTATACATACATATTCCACAAGAGAGAAAAGAGGTTTAACAATGAAAACAGATAAACTAACTATTCCTACAAAAAGATTTATTTCATATGGCATTGGACTTCTGATAGTATTTTGCTTTATTTTTTGGAAGTTTGCTGAGGAACTTATCGAAAAAGAGTTACATACCTTTGATATGACTATAATTAATTTTATTCAATCCTTTATTTCAGCTGATAATACTAGAATTATGAAGCTATTTACTTTTATGGGATCAACAACAGCTATAGTTGGATTAGCAATTTTAGTTATTTGCCTTATGATGTTAAATAAAAAATGGTGGGAAACTCTTTTCTTTACTATGGCTGTAGCAGGTTCTTCCATATTTAATTTATTCCTAAAGTGGATTTTTCATCGTGCGCGACCAACTATTCATCCACTTATAGCGGAAACTGGATACAGCTTCCCTAGTGGTCATTCTATGGTATCCTTCGCCTTTTATGGAATGTTAGCTTATTTTTTAGTACTCTTTCTTACAAATAGAGTGGCTAAAAGGATAATTGTAGTTGCTTTTTCACTTCTCATATTCCTAATAGGTATTAGCCGGATATATCTAGGAGTACATTATCCTAGTGATGTAATAGCAGGATTTTCTGCTGATGGAGTATGGCTAATCTTTTGCTTGATGTTTCTTAAAATAGTATTGGATATAAGAGGAAAAAACAGCTATACCAATTAATTATAATATAAACAAAGTTCTTGGCTTCAGAGGGAGTATTAGATCGGGTAGTCATCGGATAAAAATTTAAGGGTCACAGAGTTTAAAACTCTGTGGCCTTTTATAATGTAGAATTTAAATAATATACAGCTCTTTTAATTTAAACTTGGAGGAAATAATAAAAAAATATAGAATAAATATACAATATTGGGAAGATTAATAAAAAAAGTATATTCTATTTGGCTATTTTATTCAGGACATTTCATATAATTTAATAATTAATATATCATAATTTCTGAGGGCTTAAAAATATCTTCATATTTTAGAGTATTATAGAGTTTCATAAACTATAATTTTAGGAGGTTAATTTGGATAATTTTATTTTTCAAATTAGAGATTTAAAAAGTTCTGATTTTAAAGGAGATAGCATAAAAAGTCTAGATTTAGATCTAAATCTAGATGTAAGAGCTAATGAAGTTCATGCTTTAATAAGTGATAATGATTCTATAACAAAAAAACTTATGGAGATTATTTTAGGACAAGTTAAAAATGTAGAAGGAAAAGTAATATTTAAAAATAAAAATTTTGATGTTTCCGAAATTTCAAAAATTGATAGCATATCATTTTTATCTCAAAATTCAATGCTAATTGAGAATTTATCCATTGCTGAGAATATAGCATTAAAAAGTTTTCCTAAAAGAAGGTTTTTGCCATTTATTAACTGGAAAAAAGTTAATAAAGAAGCAAAGGAATTATTAGAAAAATTAAATTTTCCAGTTAATTATAGGATTAAAGTGTCTAGACTATCTAATGAAGAAAAAAAACTAGTAAATATAGCTATAGCTTTTTCAAGTAATCCAGAATTAATAATTATGTATAATCCTACAGAGGGTTTAAGTTCTAAATCTGTTCAAAAGTTATATCAAATAATTGATAAATATAAAATGGATGGGAAAAGTATAATATATATTACTAAATTATGGGAGGAAGCTTTGAAAGCTTCTGATAGGATTTCAATAATGTTAGATGGTAAGATAAAGAAAACCATCATGACTGAGGATGCTATAAAAAACCCTCAACAATTACTAAATATTTTAGGTAGGCATAATTATAGAAGTAGTGAAGTAAATGTATACCATGAGAATGAAGAAGTTTTAAATGCTGTTTTTAAAGCTGCTGAATTTTTGACTTCTGAATATGAGTTAAATGACGTATTATTGTTACTATCTAAGCAAGTTACAAAGTTTATGAACGCTGATGAATGTATTACTTATTTAATTGATGAAGGGACAAATACCATTATAGATACCTTAGAATTTAAAGTTAAAGAAGAATTAGAAGGCAAACTAAAAAAAGAGTTTATTTTAAACATTGCAGAAAAGAAAAAAATATACTATTCCAATAAACATGAGAAAGACTTTTTTTCAATTTTTGAACTAAATAATAAAGTTAAAACAATTATTTGCATCCCTATTTTGATAAGATCTCGGGTAACGGGAGTTATCCAGATTTGTTATGAAAGTTTATATACTCATTCTAAGGATGAAACAAAATATTTATCAACTTTTGCAAGACATGCTGCACTAGCAATTGAAGATACAAGATTGATGGGGAGGTCGGCGCTTCTTCAAGAAAGTCATCATAGGATAAAAAACAATTTGCAATCTATTATAAGTATTATATCTTTGCAAAAACAAGTAAAAGATGATGATATTCAGGATAAGTTAAATGATATTTTGGATAGTATCATTTCACGTGTTAAGAGTATAGCAGCAATACATGATTTATTGGCTAAGGATAAATTGGGCAGAAGCATAATTAATATTAAGGATATAGTAGAAATAATAGCGGATTTTTTTAGAAGTATGAATTCAGAATTGAAGATTAAATTAGAATTAGATGATATATTTATTCCATACAATAAGGCTACTTCAATTGCTTTAATTATAAATGAATTAATCAGCAATTGTGTAAAACATGCATTTCCTAATGGGGGTACCGGATTTATTAGCGTAAAGTGTAAAAGGCTTAAAGAAATTATATTACTATCGGTTTACGACAATGGTGTAGGAATTTCCCACAATTTTAATATAGATAAGGTAGATAGCTTAGGTGTATCTATAGTTTCTTCTATTATAAGATATGAATTTAAAGGAAATATAGAATTTATAGCAAAGGAAAAAGGAACAGAAGTTAAGATTGAATTGCCAAATGAAAAGGTTTTCGTTGTCTATAATAAAAATTTAAATTCTAATGAATAGGAAAGATTTTTTAAATTTATAATTAAATTTTATAAGAGGTGAATTTATCTATGAAAAAATCCTTAAAAGTCTTACTAGCAGAAGATGAGTATTTATGTTTGATTGGTTTAGTTAATAATCTAAAGGAACTTGGACATGAAGTTGTTGGGACAGCCGCTAATGGTGAAGAAGTAATAAAAATGGCCTTAGATAAAAAACCAGACTTGATTATTACAGATATTAATATGCCCATTTTAGATGGTGTTGAAGCTATTAGAAAAATTAATGAGCAAGTATCTATACCCAGTATAATAGTAAGTGGTTATTATGACAGAGAATCCATTGAAAGAGCAACAAAACAAGGAATATTTAGTTATTTAATTAAACCTGTATATGTTCATGACTTAAAGGTTGCTATAGAGGTTTCCATGTCTAAATTTAAAGAGTTTGAAAAAATAAAGAACAAGCTTCAAAGTACTGAAAGAGCTCTTGAAGGACGAAAATATATAGAAAAAGCTAAGGGAATTATAATGGACAGATTTAGATTAAATGAAGATGAATCAATGAAAAAATTGCAAAAAATGAGCAAAGATAATAATAAAAAAATGGTGGACATAGCTAAAGAAATAATAAATGCTAATAATATTCTAAGTTAATAAAAAATTCCTAGAACATATATTTTTTAGATATTGACTTATTAATTTTTATGGAATATAATGTAAATAATTACAAATAATAAATGTTTAAGACGGATAAGAAAGTATGTTTTATATCTATGGCAGATATAAAATGAGTAAAGTTAAGCTTTTAGTTAAAGTAAAGTAAAAATTTAATATGGAATTTTAAGTTTATGGTAGATTTAAAATTCTAGGGGTTAAGGTGCCTCGTATATACATGAGTTTTAAGGATTATTATGCAATTCTTATGTATAAACGAGGCATCTATTTTTATAAAACTATAATTGCTATATCAAACTACGCATTATAGATTATTAAAGTTTATTGATTATAAGGGAGGATGATAACTTAAAAATGATGCTAATAGAAATGCATAATAAGAGGGCTAGAGTTTAAGTAAAGGTTTACAAATATTTAATCCAGGAGGGGTATTAATGAAAAAGGTAGTAGGTCTATTAATTGCAGCAATGTTAACATTCACAGGATGTGGTCAAGCTGCAAATACATCATCAAAACCAGCTGATGAAACAGCTAAGCCTAAAAAGTTAACTATAGGAATGTCATTTCAGGAAATGGATAATCCTTATTTTATCACAATGAATGAGGCTGTTAAAGAAGCCGCTGACCAAATTGGAGCTGAACTTATTGTAACTGATGCTAAACATGATGTAAATAAACAAACTAGTGATATAGAAGATATGATTCAAAAGGGTGTTAAGATTTTATTATTAAACCCAACTGATAGCAAAGGTATAGAAACAGCAGTTGTTGAAGCAAAAAAGGCTGGAGTTGTAGTAGTTTGTGTTGATGCACAAGCAAATGGTCCTATTGATTCTTTTGTAGGTTCCAAAAACTATGATGCAGGATATTTAGCTGGAAAACAATTAGCAAAAGATTTAAATGGAAAAGGAAAAGTTGCTATCCTAAATGGTATTCCAGTAGTTCCAATCCTAGAAAGAGTAAAAGGTTTTCAGGCTGCTATGAAGGAATATCCAGGTATTAAAATTGTAGATAACCAAAATGGTGAACAAGAGCGTAGTAAGGCAATGGCTGTAACTGAAAATATGATGCAGACAACTTCAGATTTAAATGCAATTTTTAGTGTTAACGATACAGGTGCTTTAGGAGCTGTTGCTGCTATTGAAAGTGCTGGCAAAAATATTGGAGTTTATAGCGTTGACGGTGCACCAGAAGCAGTTAAAGCTATAACAGAAGGGAAAATATTCAAATGCACTGTAGCTCAATATCCTCGTGATCAAGTAAGAATTGGTTTTGGAATAGCTTTAGCTAAGTATTTAGGTGCTCATGTTCCAGCAGCAGTACCAGTAGATGTTAAACCATTGACAAAAGATAATGCGAAAGATTTTAAATGGTAATAAAAATTATTAAAAACATGTGCACTCCAAATTTTGGAGTGCTAATTCTTAAAAAGTTTAAATAATGAAGTAGGCAGGTGATATAGTGGATAAAATTTTGGAACTAGTGGATATAAAAAAAGAATTTCCTGGAGCTAAGGCATTAGATGGTGTAAGTATTAATTTAATTTCTGGTGAAATTCATGCCTTAGTAGGAGAAAACGGTGCAGGAAAATCAACTTTAATGAAAATTTTATCTGGAATTTATAAACCTACAAGCGGTAAGATTTTTTTTGAAGGAAAAGAGATAATTTTAAATAACACTAAAGAGGCTCAGGAGTTAGGTATAACTATTATACATCAAGAATTTAGCTTGATTCCGTATCTCAATGCTGTAGACAATATATTTTTAGGAAGAGAAATAAGAAAGAGTAATGGTTTATTAGATAGAAAGCTTATGAAGGAAAAAGCCCAGGGGTTATTAAAAAGAATTGATGTAGATATTGATTTAGATAAAACAGTAGAGGAACTTAGTGTTGCGGAACAACAATTTATTGAGATAGCTAAGGCTATTTCTGTAAATTCAAAACTTTTAATATTAGATGAACCAACAGCAACGCTAACAGAGGGAGAGGTAAAACATCTTTTTAATTTAATGAAGACACTTAAAAAAAATGAAGTGACTATGATTTTCATTTCTCATCATATAGATGAAATATTTCAGATAGCCGATAGGGTAAGTGTTTTAAGAGATGGGAAATGGATTGGAACTGAATCAATTGATAAAGTTACAGAGGATAGTATTATCCACATGATGGTAGGAAGAGAGTTAAAGGATACTTTCCCAAAACGAGTTTGCTTTGAAGGTGATAAGGAAGTGATTTTAGAAGTTAAAAACTTAAGGAACAGTAAAGTTAAGGGGGTATCATTTAAATTATATAGAGGTGAAATATTAGGGATATCTGGACTTGTAGGTTCTGGTAGAACTGAAGTGGTAAGAGCATTAATTGGTGCAGATAAGGTAGAAGAAAAAGAAGTCTATATAAAAGGGAAAAAAGTGAATATTAGGACTCCAAATGAAGCATTGCAATTTGGTATAGCCTTAATTCCAGAAGATAGGAAAACCCAAGGTTTAGTTTTAGAAGCATCTATTAAGAATAATATAAGTCTATCTGGCCTTAAAAAGATTATTAATAAATACAGATTTATTAATAGAGGTAAAGAAATAAATATAGTGGATGAGTATGTAGAGAGTTTAGATATAAAAACATCAAGTATAGAGAGATTGGTAAAAAATCTAAGTGGTGGAAATCAACAAAAGGTAGTAATAGCTAAATGTTTAAAC
>JAYFRK010000157.1:0-2783 GCA_034925975.1 Clostridium sp. | reverse complement strand
AATGGTTGAATTTGCCACTTGGTGAATATGATATTGCCAATTTAGCTTGGGAAATTGAAAGAAAAGATCTTGCATTAGAAGGTGGTAAGCAAGATCAATATGCGGCGACATTTGGTGGATTTAATTTCATTGAATTTGGCTCAAATGGTAAGGTTATTGTCAATCCATTAAGAATTAAAAATTGGATTAGAAATGAGATAGAAGATTCACTTGTACTATTTTATACAGGGGAATCAAGAGAATCGGCAAATATTATAAATCAGCAAATAAAATCGGTTGAATCTGATAATGTGAGGTTACAAAGTCTTCATGAACTGAAAAAAATAGCATATTCAATGAAAGAAGCAATACTTGTTGGAGATTTTCAAAAATTTGGAAACGCACTAGAACAAGGATGGCTTGCTAAAAAAATCACATCTGATAGTATTAGCAACGGCATGCTTGAAGAAATTTATAAGACTGCAACAGATGCGGGAGCTGCTGGTGGTAAGATTTCAGGTGCTGGTGGTGGAGGATTTTTCATGTTTTATGTTGATCCAATTAAAAAGATTGACGTAATAAAGGCTTTAGGTAAGTATAATGGCAGAGTAGTTAATATGCAATTTACTAAAGATGGAACATTTGGATGGAAAATACACAACGACTAAAAACATCTAAAAGGTTTTTATGTTTAGACATACTGACTGGCTTGCAATTTAATATGAATGATTCGACCCAAAATATTGTCGCTAATTTAATAAAGAACCATCAAATATTGAATCGTATTAGGGATAATATAAATAGTATCTGAAGCATCTGAAACAGCCTTGCTGCCTGTTTATGCAAATGCTAAGACAGCTTATTTATTATTTGCGCAGCGGGTGAGAATGGGATGTTTTCCAAGGAGGGTTAATTTTGGAAGCAATAATTTTAGCAGGAGG
The DNA here is from genome assembly GCA_034925975.1 of Clostridium sp. Taxonomy (GTDB): domain Bacteria; phylum Bacillota; class Clostridia; order Clostridiales; family Clostridiaceae; genus Clostridium_H. The sequence continues at coordinate 1,863 of JAYFRK010000157.1, read as the reverse complement.
ATTTGGGACAAGGCTCAGTCATATTGGACCCGATTTACCTAAACCTATGGCACCAATAAATGGACGCCCATTTTTGGAATATGTATTAGATTATTTGTATAGAAATGATATTAATAGGGTTGTTTTAGCCGTTGGTTATAAAGCTGAAATAATTAAAAAATATTTTGGAAACAAATACAAAAAAATCGATATTAGATATTCAACAGAAGATATTGCCTTGGGGACTGGGGGAGCAATAAAGAAAGCATTAGGAGCTTGCAAAGAAGATAATATTTTTGTTATTAATGGTGATACATATTTTGATGTTGATTTAGTTAGAATGATGGATTTCCATAAAAATGCTGGGAGTAATATAAGTATAGCTATAAAAAGAATGAATAATTTTGAAAGATTTGGATCAGTTATTGTTGAAGACAATATTATAAAGAAGTTTGAAGAAAAAAAGCCTAAAGTGGAAGGTAAAGTAAATGGTGGCATTTATATAATTAATAGAAAAATTATGAGTAAAATTCAAAACAACGTTTTTTCATTTGAGAATGATATTCTAGAAAGTGGCTTATATAATTTATATGCTTTCGAGAGTGAAGGATATTTTATAGATATTGGGATTCCAGAAGACTACAATAAAGCCCAAATGGAATTATAAAAGTAATAGGCGAATGCTCATAATAAATAAAGCAGTATTTTTTGGCTAGCGATAGAACTATCAATGAAGAAGTTTACTATTAATATAAGCCAGCAAAGTTTTCATAGACTAAAATACAATGTAATTTTAATAACTTGTCAGTTTGGCGCAGTAAGAGGTTAGTAGACTGAAGACGATATAAAGAAACTTCATCAATATATTGATTATTATTATTTTCACATTACTTAGACAACATAGCTAATTAATATAAAAAGAAATGTGAATGTAGAAAAAATGGTTAGAAATATTTGGCAGAATGTTTAATGACGTGAGCCAACAAGTAGGTGATAGGAATAACTGGCAATTTGATATACAATATGGCCTAACGAAAGGGGATGAATAAATGAGAGGTGATAAACCAATAATCTCAATAATAGTACCAGTGTACAAAGTAGAAGCATACATTGGAAAATGCCTGATTTCAATTAAAAAACAGACACTTTCCAATTTTGAGGCTATCTTAGTAGATGACGGTTCCCCTGATAATTGTGGCAAAATATGCGATAAATTTGTTGCCAGAGACGCGAGATTTCGCGTAATCCATCAAGAAAACGGTGGCATTTCTAATGCACGCAATAATGCTCTTGCAATTGCTCGAGGAGAATATATTGCTTTTGTTGATCCTGATGATTATATTGCATCAGATATGTATGAAAAATTATATAATGAAATAGTAAGAACAGAGGCTGATATTGTTATTTGCGATTATTTCAGAGTCGAGCAAGGCAAACCGGTTCCTCACACTAGCTTTGAAAAAAATATAGTTTTGACATCTAAAGAAACGCTTCGCCTTTTGGCTGATGACAGTTTGACTTCTTATATGTGGTGTAAGCTTTACAAGAAAGAGCTTTTTAAAGAAGTCAGGTTTATTGAAGGCTACAGCTTTGAAGATCTTGCAATATTGCATGAATTAGTACATAATGCAAAAAGAATAAGTTATTTGCGTGAGTGCCTGTATTATTACTTTATAAATCCAAAAGGAATGGTCGCAAACTTAACTGCAAAAAATGAATATGATCATTTCATTGCTTGGTACCGCAGACTGATTTTTTTGCGTGAACATTATCCGGAGTATGTTGAACTTACATATAATTCATTTATCAATTGCGGAGCTCGCGCATATTGGTTGTGTGCATACCGTAAAAAGAATGAACTTGCTAAAGAAGCGAGAAAGCTAT
>JAYFRK010000395.1:0-1829 GCA_034925975.1 Clostridium sp. | reverse complement strand
CTTCAATGGCAGGTGCAAGATCATTAGCAGCCATGAAACACGTAGGTGTAAATGTTGCTGCAGATCCATTGTTTACAGTTGCATATACAGGGGTATATGGAGGAATGGTTTTAGTTTCAGCAGACGAACCAGGACAGCACTCATCACAAAATGAACAAGATAACAGAAACTATGCAAAATTTGCAAAGATTCCTATGCTAGAACCTTCAGATTCTCAAGAATCAAAAGACATGACAAAAATAGCATTTGATATAAGTGAAAAATTTAATACACCTGTTTTGGTTAGAATGACAACAAGGGTATGCCACTCAAAAGGAACTGTTGAATGTCTTGCTAGAGAAGAAAAAGCAATCATAGAATATAAAAAAGATATAAATAAATATGTAACTGTCCCTGCTGTTGCAAGAAAATTAAGAGTCAAAGTAGAAGAAAGACAAAAAGAATTATTAGAATTTTCAAATAATACAAGATTAAATTACATTGAGTGGAATGATACTAAAGTAGGCGTTATATCTTCTGGAGTATGTTACAGCTATGCAAAAGAGGTTTTTGGAGATACAGCATCATATTTAAAGTTAGGCTATACACAACCTCTTCCAACTGAGAAAATTAAAGAATTCTGTTCAACAGTTGAAAAAGTATATATTATAGAAGAAAATGATCCTTATATAGAAGAACAGGTAAGAGTATTAGGATTTGAATGTTATGGAAAAAAATTATTCCCTGCTTATGGAGAAATGTTGCCAGAAACTATTAGACAAGCGGTATTTGGAGAAATAAAACCAAATTTAGAGTATGATGAAAAAGAAGTTGTATCAAGACCTCCAACTCTTTGTGCTGGATGTCCTCACAGAGGTTTCTACCATGAATTAGGAAAAAGAAAAAATGTGTTGATGTCAGGCGATATTGGCTGTTATTCTTTAGCTTTTGCAGAACCTTACAATGCAGTTGATCAAAATATATGTATGGGGGCAAGTATTAGCGTTGGTCATGGTGCTCAACAAGTTTTCAACATGAATGAAAACAATAAGATGAGAGTTGTTTCTTGCCTTGGAGATTCAACATTTTTCCATACAGGAATAAATTCATTAATTGATGTTATTTACAATAATAGTAATACAGTTAATGTGATTCTTGATAATCGTATAACAGGTATGACTGGTCATCAAGAAAATCCAGGTTCAGGGTATACATTACAAGGTGAGAAAACTGTTGAATTAAATATTGAAGCCATAGTTAAGGCTTTAGGATTTAAGAATGTTATTACAATTAACCCAAATGATTTAAAAGCAGTTAAGCATGCACTTGATTGGGCTCTTAGTCTTGATGAACCATCAGTAATCATAACAAGATGGCCATGTGTGTTAAAGAAATTTTCACCAGAAGATAAAGAAGAATTCAGTACTGCGTTTAAATCTAGATGTATGGTAGACGAAGAAAAATGTATTGGATGCAAAGCATGTATAAGAACTGGATGTCCCGCTATATCCTTTGATAAAATAAGTAAAAAATCAAAAATAGATTCGACTTCATGTGTAGGCTGTGAAGTATGTCTTCAAGTATGCCCTGTGAAAGCTATAAGAAAGGTGGAAGCATAAATGACAAATAATATTTTATTAGTAGGAGTAGGCGGTCAAGGTACAATACTTGCAAGTAAACTTTTAACAATTGGCCTTTTGGAATCAGGCTATGATGTAAAAATGAGTGAAATTCATGGTATGTCTCAAAGAGGTGGTTCTGTATCATCTCATGTAAGGTATGGTGATAAGGTTGAATCTCCAGTTATTGAATTAGGCGGGGCAGATATCTTAGTATCATTTGAAAAAATG
>JAYFRK010000032.1:0-7968 GCA_034925975.1 Clostridium sp. | reverse complement strand
TTAAAAGATATATTATGATTTGCTAAGGCTAATCTGTTCACCATATTAGATATCAGACTAGACTCTCTTTGGTCCGATTTCAGAAATTTTTGCCTTGCAGGTACATTGAAGAATAAATCATGGACTTTAACAGTTGTTCCTATGTTGCATCCAATATCCTTTAAATATTCAATTTTACTATTGGAAATATAAATCTCTTTTCCAAAATTATTATCTCCTTGTCGGCTTATTAAACTAACTTTTGAAACCGCTGCAATACTAGGAAGAGCCTCTCCCCTAAATCCAAAGGTATTAATAGCGTATAAATCCTCAATGTTTATTATTTTACTAGTTCCATGGGGCATAAAGGCCTTTTCAATATCATCAGGGTGTATACCCCTGCCATCATCAGTTATCTTTATTTCTTTCTTTCCGCCTTCATTTATTTCTATAATAATATTTTTAGATTGGGCATCAATACTATTTTCAATCAATTCTTTTACAATAGAAGCAGGTCTTTCTACCACTTCTCCTGCAGCTATTTTATTAGAAGTTTCTTCATTTAATAAATTTATTCTTTTCAATTGACCACCTTCTATATACTATAAGGATTTAACTCTTTTAATTATATCATATAATTTATTAAAACCTTCCATAGGTGTCATATTTAATATTTCAATTGATTCAATTTCTTTTAATAAATTTTCTTTTTCTATGTCATTAAATCCTATTTGTTTTGTTTCTTTTCTTAATTTAGTAACTGCAATTTCTTTTTCTATTAATTGTATATCTTCATTAAATTTTTCTACATTATTTTTATCATTACAATTCTTATCATCATAACTTGTATTATTGAAAATTTTTTCTTTAATATCATCATTTATATACTTGCTATCTTTACTTTCCAAACTTGTCAGTATTTCTTTAGCTCTACTTATAACTCCTTCTGGTATTCCTGCCAATTTTGCAACTTCAATACCATATGATTCGTCAGCTCCACCTTCTATAATTTTACGTAAAAAAACTATCGTAAAAAAACTATATCGTTATCAAGTTTTTTTACTGCTATAGAGTAATTTTTTACACCCTTTACCTTGTTCTCTAATGAAGTTAATTCATGATAGTGAGTTGCAAATAGAGTTTTACTTCTAAGTTTATTATTACCACAAATATACTCTATTACAGACCAAGCAATACTTAACCCATCGTAAGTACTGGTACCACGCCCTACTTCATCTAGAAGAATCAAACTTCTGTTAGTAGCATTTATCAATATATTTGCTACTTCCCACATTTCAACCATAAATGTGCTTTTCCCCCTAGCTAAATCATCTGAAGCTCCTATTCTTGTAAATATCTTATCACAAATTGCAATAGATGCTTTTTCAGCCGGAACAAAGCTTCCTATCTGAGCTAGAATATTTATTAAGGCTACTTGTCTCATATATGTTGACTTACCAGCCATATTAGGACCAGTAATCAAAATTAGCTGTGTATTATCGTTGTCTATGTAAGTATCATTTGCAACAAATGTACTCCTAGGAATCATTTTTTCAACTACAGGGTGCCTTCCAGCTTTTATATACAGCTCTCCTGATTCTTTAATCTCTGGTTTACAATAATTATTTTCTAATGCTACTATAGCTAAAGAGCTTAGGCAATCAACTTCTGATAATAACTTTGCACTATTCTTCATTCTATTAATATGCACTTCTACCTGTTCCCTAACTTCTACAAATACATTGTACTCTAGCTCTACCAATTTTTCTTGAGCTCCCAATATTTTTTCTTCTATTTCTTTTAGTTCTGGAGTAATATATCTTTCACAATTTGCCAGAGTTTGTTTTCTTATATATCTATCTTCAGGAACTAAATTTAAATTTGATTTTGTAACTTCAATATAATAACCAAATACTTTATTATAACCTACTTTCAGAGATTTAATCCCTGTAACGTCCTTTTCTCTTTGCTCTAAAGAAGCAATCCACTGTTTGCCATTAGATTTTGCCGCTCTTAATTCGTCTATAGTACTATTGTATCCATCTTTAATTATTCCACCTTCTCTTATAGACAAAGCTGGACTCTCTAAAATTGCTTTATTCAATATATCACAAATATCCTCAAGACAATCTAAATTAGTATATATATATCTTAATAACTCACTATTAAAATTAGATAAAATATTTTTGATGTAAGGGATGTTTTCAATAGATTTTTTTAACGATAATAATTCTTTAGCATTAACATTTTTTGATGAAATTTTACCTACAAGACGTTCAATATCATATACATCTTTTAAATGAATTTTAATATCTTCATATAGACTTAAATTAGACATTATTTCTTCTACAGAGTCTAAACGCCCTTGTATTGCTTCTTTTTGAATTAAGGGCTGTTCTAGCCACTTTCTTAATAGTCTTGCTCCCATGGCTGTATTAGTTTTATCAATTACCCATAAAAGAGAACCTTTCTTTGATTTATCTCTTAAAGTTTCAGTAAGTTCTAGATTTCTCCTAGAATTTATGTCTATACTAAGGTAATCAATAGTATTGTAATATTCAATATTATTTATATGAACCAAAAATATCTTTTGGGTTTCAATTATGTAATTTAAAAGACCATTACAACTTTTAATAACTACATCTTCATAATTATCAATGTCAAAGTTAGAAAATTGATTTTTTAAATTTTCTATAGCATTGTCAGTAAAAAAGCTATTAGGCTTTCTAGTTATTGATATTTCAAACCTCTCATTTATTGAATCTAAGAGTACTTCATCAAAATTTTCACATATTATTATTTCTTTAGGAATAAACTTTGATATTTCATCAAGTATTAGAGAAATATCATATTTTACCGACGTGCATTGAAAATCTCCTGTTGAAACATCTGCAAAGCATAGAGAAGATGAATCATTTTCTATATACAAACTCATAATATAATTATTTTTTGTATCCTCTAGAAAGCTTGAATCAGAATAAGTTCCCGGTGTCATTATTTTTATTACATCTCTCTTAACTATTCCTTTTGCCTGAGATGGATCCTCCAATTGCTCACATATAGCAACCTTATATCCTTTATTAACTAGTCTATTTATATATGAATTAGCTGCATGGTAAGGAATACCACACATAGGCGCTCTATTTTCTAGTCCACAGTCTCTTCCAGTTAAAACTAATTCTAATTCTCTTGCTGCAATCTCAGCATCTTCAAAAAACATTTCATAAAAATCACCTAATCTAAAAAACACAATGCATTCTTTATTTTTTTCTTTTACTTCTAAATATTGCTGCATCATTGGGGTAAGTCCCATCGTTATTCCTCCTCATTTTTGATAATATAAAAAGCTCTTTACAGAGCTTTTTATATTATGTCGCCTACTAGTGAAAAAGATTGTGCCTTAGTTATTTTAATATTAACTATCTTACCTACATAACTAATATCTCCATCAAAGTTTACTAATTTACCGGTTCTAGTTCTTCCCATAAGCTTTGTATCATCATTTTTACTAGGACCTTCAACTAAAACTTCTACTATCTTATCTTGATATTCTTTGTTCTTTTTAGCCATACAGTCATTTACTACTTTAACTAATCTATTAAATCTTTCATGTTTTATTTCTTCTGGAACCTGTTCTTCGTGAGTAGCAGCTGGAGTTCCTTCTCTTTGTGAATATATAAATGTAAAAGCTGAATCGAATTCTACTTTTTCAACAATACTTAATGTTTCTTTAAAATCTTCTTCGGTTTCTCCAGGAAAACCTACAATAATATCCGTACTTATAGCTATATCAGGCATAGCTGTTCTTAACTTTTTAACAAGCTCTAAATAGTCCTCTCTAGTATATCTTCTATTCATTTTTTCTAATATTCGGCTAGATCCAGATTGAAGAGCAAAATGGCCATGTTCACAAACTTTATCACATTCAGCCATAGCATTTATTAACTCCTGGGAAACATCTTTAGGATGGGAAGTCATAAATCTAATTCTTTCAAGTCCTTCTACCTTATTAACTCTTCTTAATAACTCAGCAAAATCAATCTCTGGTTCAAGTCCTTTTCCATAAGAATTAACATTTTGGCCTAGTAAGGTTATTTCTTTATAGCCTTTAGAAACTAAATCTTTAATTTCATTAATTATATTTTCAGGCTCTCTGCTTCTTTCTCTTCCTCTTACATAAGGTACAATGCAATATGAACAGAAGTTGTTGCATCCATACATTATTGTAACAAAAGCTTTAACATCACTTTTTCTATCAACAGGTAAGCCTTCAACAATATCTTTTTCCTTATCCCATATCTCTATAATGGAGTTTCCCTCTGTTTTTACTCTCTCTATATACTCTGGTAACTTGTAAGAGTTATAGCTTCCAGCAATTATATCTACATATGGGAACTTTTTCATTACTTTATCAGGCATACCGCTTTGTTGCATCATGCATCCGGTAATTACTATTATTAAATCTGGATTTTTTCTTTTAAGCGCCTTTAAAGCCCCTAAGTGTCCAAATACTTTTAATTCAGCATTTTCTCTAACACAACAAGTATTAAAAATTATTATGTCGGATTCTTCTCTAATATCAGTTCTTTCATATCCAATACCCTTTAGTAATCCTGATATTTTTTCAGAGTCTTCTTCATTCATTTGACAACCCCAAGTATCTATATAATATTTTTTATTTAAGTTACTCATTTACTTATTCTCCTTTTGAAATTTAACTTTAGTTATTCCTTCTGAGATTATACTTATACATTTATTAATTATATATAATTTATGACTAATTTTAAAGGACTTTTATTTTCTTTTTAAATCTATATCCAAAAATAATTATAAATTGCTTTTCTATTTTACCTCTAATAATAAAACTAAAAATTAAGATTTATGTAAATACTATATCTAAAGGAGGGATTTCATGTACGACGCAAAGGAATTTCCAGATAAAAATGCAGACTCTTATTCATTTAAAAATGGCTGTGTAGCTGATAGAAGTTATTTTTTAAAAGTACAAAGGGAGAGCATGATGAATCTAAAGACTTCATATGTTCCAAGGGAAAAAGTAATAGAATTTGAGTGACTTACTAAAAGTAGCGGAAAAAATCTGCTGCACTTAAAAACCCGTGTGATTTTCACTCGGGCTTTTAAGTAATCATTTTTTCAATTGCCAAGTAGCTTGTTCTCTAAATTCTTTAAAACCAACTTTTTTGTATAACATAATAGCTGGCAAATTATAAGAATCCACCTTAATTCTCACTGAATAATTTCCACTATAATAAATTATATTTAATAAATGCATAATGAATAATCGCCCATATCCCTTATTCAAATAAGGTTTTAGAATCCCAAAATTAACAATATAATGACATCCTTCCCTTATTATTATTTGTCCATATCCAATGTACTCATCGCCTAACTTCATTAGAATTGCTCCGTCATCATAATAATAATCTTGAACTTCATCATAAAAAATATCATTTATATCTAGTGGAATTCTATCTTCCTTATTAAAAATTTGATTCTGTAATATGCATCGTATTCTTTCATCTTTACCTCTAATTACTTTATGAAAAGAAATATTATCACGTAAATTAAAAATAAAAGGTTTTTCTAAATTAGCAACCATTTCAATTAATCCTTTAGATTTAGTAAAATCTAATTGTTCTAATATTTCAAAATTAAATTCATTTTTTTCACATTCATAATTTAAAAGATAATATCCCTTAATGGAGTTAATTAAATGGCTATAACCTGTTAACAAATCCCTCTGATGTATAATATTCATAGAATTTATATTACATATATGTCCAATTCTATTCTCTGTCCATATATATCCTATATAATCAGACTGATATTTTAATAATTTCAGTTTTTTTCTCAATAGCAGTTGTTGAATCGGATTAGATTCATAATATAATTTCAGAAAATCTTTATTAAGTTTATTAAAACTATCTCTAGACTGATTCATATTAATAAATTTATCAAAATTGTTTCTAGTAACTGTACAAAGCTTATACATATATTTTTACCTTCTTTATAGTATAGAACTATAGTATTTTTAGTAAATATGATTATTCATATAATCAATATAATCTTTAAAAAACTTTTCCTGTAAATCGCTATCACGTAGAATGTTCTTTAGTTTTCGTGTATATTTTCGTTCATCCCAGTTCTTATATTTAATATATCTTTTTTTACCTAACTTCCAAAACTTATGAGGAAACATTATTAATGCTAGCATTACCTCCAATTCTTCTTTGGCTAGTCTATTCACTGAATTGTAAGCTTCTATTATTTTTATGGCACTTTCAAAATTCCATCTATAACTACTTTTACACATTAGCCTTCTTATATATTTACCTAAATCGTTTATCTGTAAATCTATTATAATACTATCTAAATCTATTATATAATATTCACCATCTTTTTTTATTATATTTTGATAATAAAAGCTGTCATGACATATAGTAGTGTTTTTATCTGCTATGTTAGATAATCTGTAATACTCCGAACTATTCAATATCTTTAGGGATACTAATGCACTATTATAAAATCTATTTATATTTTCCTTATAAGATATATCAAATGAACTCTTTATCTTTTTATTATCGATGATCTTTTCATATTTATAAAAATCATACAATTGCTTTTTATAAATTTTAGGCCAGTTTTTTAGATTATTTTTTATTTTTAATTTTTTAGTATTAATGTTTTTAGTGGCTAAATGAAATTTTGCAAGTAATTTAGCACAACTAACCGCCTCTTCTAATTCATCTAAATTAGTTTCTTCTCCATCAACCCACTCTGTAGCATAAAAAAATAAATCTTTATATTTCACAAGGAGATTATCATTTTTAGTCTTTATATATTTAGGAGTATTAAAAAAGTTATTTTTAAATAACTCTTCAACTAGAATGTTGCCATTTTCTGCTTTATACCTTCCATGTTTAAATCTTTTTAAGCATACATAATTAGTAGCAGTTTTTAACTTGTAGACACTTCGAACTTTTTCATAAGAAACAGGTTGAAAGCTATATCTTTCAAAAACTCTGTTTAACATTTCCATTTCTTTTTCGGATATTTCACCAGTAAATTCTATAATCTTATTTTCCTTCACTTGTAAATTCCTCCTATGGTCCTACTACTAAATTATATATTACTTATAATTTAAAATATTACTCAAATTTAATCATTTGAAATATAAAAGAACTTAGTAAGACTTTTGTCCTCTCTAAGTTCCTTTATATAAAATTGTTTTATTCAGTTTCTTTTATACTTAGACTAATTTTCTTATCCTCTTTATTTACATTTATTATTTTTGCTTTTACTTGTTCACCAATCTTCAAAACATCTCCTGGTTTATTAATTCTCTTATAACTTATTTCTGAGATATGAACTAATCCATCTACGCCAGGTTCTAGCTCTATAAATGCTCCGAAATCAGCAAAACGTACTACTTTTCCAAGAACTATATTTCCTATTGGATATTTTTCTTCTATACTTTCCCAAGGATTTGCTATTAATTTTTTCATGCTTAAAGATAGCTTTTTCTTTTCCTTATCAATATCTAAAATATAAACATTTATTTTATCATCTATTTTTAAGACATCCTCTGGTTTTTCAACTCTTCCCCAAGACATTTCAGATACATGGAGTAATCCATCTAATCCATTAACTTCTACAAATGCTCCAAAATTAGTTAATCTTTTAACGTTGCCTTCTACAATTTGCCCTTTCTCTAATGCACTCCATGCACTTGCTTCTTTTTCTGCTTTTTCTTTTGTTAGTAAATTTCTTCTTGAAGCAACTATCTTACTTCCTCTTCTTTGTAATTTATATTCTATAATATTAACCTCTAATGTTTTTCCTATATACTCTTCTAAATTGTCTACATGGAATAATTCAATATGGGATGCTGGAATAAACACTCTAATACCCTTGTATCTTCCTATAATTCCACCATTAACTGATTCTTTAATTAGAATTTTTAAAGTT
>JAYFRK010000649.1:0-3053 GCA_034925975.1 Clostridium sp. | reverse complement strand
TATGAAGATTTTGAGATGCTAAAAATTGATATTTATTCTTTAGGCTTATCAAGACTAGGATTTTGGTTCAAAGGAAAAAGAAAGCTAATTAAAATGGTTGAAGAATTGGAACCAGATATTATACACACTAGCGGATACCGTGGTGATAGATTCGCTGTAAAGTATTTAAATAAATTTAAGCATTGTAACACAATTCATAACTTTGCCTATGAAGACTATCCTATGACATACGGTAAAATAATTGGAAAGATTATGGCTGAAAATCATATTAAAGCCCTATCTAAAATGACTTATCCTATTGCATGTTCATACAGTATTACAAAAAAAATAAAGAAATGTTGTAATATTCATACTTATAGCATACCAAATGGAGTAGATGAAATCTATTATTCACCAGCAGATGAATTAGAAAAGATAAGACGTAGAGAAAAGTTAGGATTAAATACTAGAAAGAAAATTTTTATTTTTATTGGAACAATGAGCAATCGTAAAGACCCTTTTACAACAATTAAGTCTTTTCAGAAGGCTAATATTTCGAGCTCTGCTATTTTAGTTTTGCTAGGAGATGGTCCTCTTTTAAAAAAGTGTAAAAAATATAATAGTGAAAGTATTATTGTAAAAGGTAAAGTTAATAACGTAAGAGAATTTTTAAAATCCTCAGATGTTTTTGTATCTTCATCTAAATCTGAAGGGCTACCTATGGCTGTATTGGAAGCAATAAATTGTGGACTGCCAATAATTTTATCCGACATAGAATCACATAGAGAAATATTAAGTAAGAATCCTATAATTGGTGATAAGTTTAGAGTTGGGAACATAGATGAGTTAAGAGAACTTTTTAAATATTATACAAAACATTATTTAGAATATAAATCTAAAGAAGCAAGGATACTAGGAGAAACTTTTTATAGTTCAAAGGTTATGTGTGATGCTTATGAAAAGATGTATAAACAAATTCTAAAGTAATGAATAGCAGTTTAATTTGGAGGGAGCAATGAGTTTTTCAGTTTTAATGTCAGTCTATTATAAAGAAAAGGCTGAATATTTAAGACAAGCAATAGAAAGTATTGTCACTCAAAAGAAAATGCCAAGTGAAGTAGTAATTGTAAAAGATGGAAAACTAACTGATGAGTTAAACAAGGTAATTGAGGAATTTGATAAAACCTATATAGGGCTATTTAAAATAATAAGCTTAGAAAAAAATATGGGTTTAGGTGAAGCGCTAAAGATTGGTGTTACAAAATGCTCTAATGAATTAGTTGCAAGGATGGATTCAGATGATATTTGTTTACCAGACAGATTTGAAATTCAAAAAAAATTTATGGAGAATAATAAAGAAATAGATATAGTAGGATCATGGATTAAAGAATTTTATAATGAGCCAGATAATGTTGTTTCTATTAGGGCTGTTCCTATTAAACATAATGAAATTATAAGTTATGCAAGAAAAAGAAATCCTTTAAATCACATGTCAGTAATGTTTAGAAAAGAAGCTGTAATGAAAGCAGGCAATTATCAACCATTTCTATGGTATGAGGATTATTATTTATGGGTTAGGATGATAATGAAAAATTCTAAGATAGCTAATATAGATCAAGTACTTGCTTTAGTGAGGGCAGATAATAATATGTTTAAGAGAAGGGGAGGCATTGACTATATTAAATCTGAAGTTAAATTTCAAAAACAGTTATTAAAATATGAATTTATCAATAGAAAAGAATTTTTAAGAAATATTATAATTCGAGTGAGCATTAGGCTGATACCAAATATAATTAGAAAATTATTCTATCGCAAGTTTTTGAGAAAGAAACCTTAATTAGCTGGAGTGTGGAAGTAAATGAAGAAAATAGTTTATCTTATTAAATCAAGTGGAGAAGTAAGTGATTTGAGTGTTATAAAAAAAGTAATAATCCAAAAGAAGTGTTTTCAGGAATTAGGCTGCAATGTAGAAAGCTATTCCTTTGACTTATTTCCAAGTGTAAGTGAAGTTCAGGATGTTAAACATGTATCTTTATTCTCTACTAAGAGAAAGATAACACCTATATTTAAATACTATTATGAATTAAAATTACTAAAAAAAATGGTACAGATTATGAAGAAGGTTAAGCCTGATGTTATTTACATGAGAGATTATTTTTTTCTATTCAATTTCTATAGGGAAATTAGTAAAATTGCTCCCTTATTTGTGGAAGTGGAGACAAATATTTTTGGTGAACTTAAAACAAAAAATTACTGCAAATATTTGATAGAAATATTGCTTAAAAGGCGATATTTTAGACGCATCAAAGGGATGGTTTGCATTACAAATGAAATATTAAGTATTGAGAGAAAGTATAACAACAAACCTGCAATGGTCTTGGGAAATGGTATTGAAGATAATCAAATTAAATTAGTGACTAGAGATAAGAATGATGAATATATAAATATACTTTTTATTGGTACTCCTAATCAATCTTGGCAGGGTGTGGAAAGATTAATAGAATCCTATAAAAAAGCTGTAAATAAAGATAAATTTAAAATTCACATAGTTGGATATGAAAGTATGGAGAAAGTTAAGGAGGATAATGTTATTTTCTATGGATATATCAAGGACAAAAATGAACTAGAAAAAATATACTCAATTGCGGATATAGGGATTGGCACTTTGAGCTTATATAAAAAGAAAATGGAAGAGGCAGCACCTCTAAAAGTTAGGAGTTATTTAGCAAAAGGTATTCCTGTAGTTATAGGCTATGAGGATACAGATTTAGGAGAAGAGCTTCCTTTTGTATATAAAATAAAAAATGATTCTAGTATTATAGACTTTGAAGAATTGGAAAAGTTTTTTAAAAGAACAGAGTATTGTAGAAAAAATAATTATATAATTCACTATGCAATTAGAAATTTAACATGGAAAAGTAAGATGAAAAAGGTTTTGGAATTTATAGACATATCAATATATAGATAAGGAATAAAGAATGGTAGAAAAAAATAAATTTACAAAAATAATTAGTTATATGATTGTCATAATTGTATTATTTATTTTTCCTGATAATAAACAAAAACCCTTTGAT
>JAYFRK010000162.1:0-2575 GCA_034925975.1 Clostridium sp. | reverse complement strand
AATACTTCTGTTAGAAGACCAGAAGTTATAGAAACTACTGCACTAGGAGCAGCTTATCTTGCAGGACTTGCAGTAGGATACTGGAAAGATATAGATGATATTTGTTCAAATTGCAAACTTTCCAATACTTTTACTCCTAATATGGAGGAAGAAAAGAGAGTTAAGTTAGTTGATGGATGGCATAAAGCTATCAAGCGATCACAAGGATGGGAAAAGTAAATATAATATATTAAAACTCAAAAGATAAAAGGGCACTAAATTTCTCAACAAAAATAGAGCTTTTAATTATATCAATATCATATTTATAATTAAAAGCTTTAAGAAATTAGTGCTCTTGACAATTCTACGATAAAGAAATTTAATTATTATAGAGTATAAATCTGCCTATTTGTAGGTAGATAAAAGGGGGACATTATATGAAAAGTGAAACTTTTACCTTTAAAGGAATAGGTGACATGGATATTTTCACTCATAAATGGAGTCCAGAAGATGAAAATAAAATTAAAGGTGCAGTCCAAATAGCTCATGGTATGTCAGAATCAGCAGAAAGATATGAAAGTGTTGCTAAAGAATTAACTGAAGCTGGCTATATTGTATATGGAGATGATCACAGAGGTCATGGACAAACTGCTAAAGAAATTGATAGTCTAGGATGTCTCAATGAGGACTGTTTTAATTTAATGGTAGAGGATATATATAAGCTTAGTAAAATTATTAGAGATGAAAATCCTAATTTACCTATATTTTTATTAGGACACAGCATGGGTTCATTCTTAACACAAAGATTTATTTGCTTATATGGTAATAAGCTATCAGGAACTATACTTTCAGGTTCTAATGGAAGTCAAGGAATTATAGCTGATATTGGCAGAATAGTAGCAAGAAGAGAAATAAAAAAACTTGGTAGAGATAAAAAAAGTACTTTAATGTCTCGACTTAGTTTTGGAGGATTTAACAGAGCGTTTAAGCCTAATAGAACGGAATTTGATTGGTTAAGTAGAGATGAAAAAGAAGTAGACAAGTATATTGAGAATCCTTATTGCGGATATATTTATAATACTGGATTTTATTATGACTTATTAGGTGGACTTAAATTAATAGCTAGAAAAGAAGAAGTGAACAAGATACCAAAAGATTTACCTATATATATTTTTTCTGGAGATAAAGATCCTGTAGGGAACTTCGGAAAGGGAGTATTGAAACTTGTAAATCTCTATAAAAGTGTAGGAATAGAGGATCTAGAATACAAGCTATATAAAGATGGAAGGCATGAAATGTTTAATGAGATTAATAAGGAAGAAGTTGTGAAAGATCTAATAGTGTGGTTAGATAAGCATATTAATTAGTTATATATGATAGAAAGAAGAATATAGGGGAGAAATCCCCTTTTTTTATTGCCTAAAATCCTGTATAATCGTATAATTATCCAGGGACGGTGATAAACTTGGGAAAGGCAATAGAGAAGCTAAAAGGAGAAATAGTGTTTACTATATCCGTAATATTAGCTATAGTAACATCTTTTATATCTATGCCCAAATTAGAGTATATAGATTTTAAAGTTTTATTAAGTTTATTTAATTTAATGGTAATGGTTAAAGCTTTTGAAGAATTAAAGATAATGGATAAGCTTGCTGTTAAAATATTAAATAGATATGAAAATGCTAGAAAGGTTTCTCTGGTGTTAATAGGAATAACATTTTTTAGTTCTATGCTTATAACTAATGATGTGGCATTAATAACTTTTGTACCACTGGCATTAATTATAGGAAATAGAGCAAAATTCAATGTTATGAATACTGTAATTTTCCAAACGTTAGCTGCTAATATTGGAAGCAGTCTTACACCTATGGGAAATCCTCAGAATTTATTCTTATTTTCCTTCTATAGTTTGAAGCCTTTAGATTTTTTTAAGGTAACTATTCCTTTTGTAATTATGGGCGGAATATGGTTGATAATTTTAAATTTAAAAGTTAAAAATGGTATTTTAGAATTTGCTTTAGAAGATATAGATATACAAGATAAAAAGAAAAGTGCGATTTATGGAGTATTATTTTTATTAATAATACTTTCAGTATTTAGTATTATAGATTATAAGGCTATATTTGTTGCTACCTTAACTATAGTTTTAATTTTAGATAGAAATTTATTAAGCAAGGTAGATTATTTTTTATTAATTACATTTGTATGCTTTTTTATATTCATAGGAAATTTATCTAATATGGATTTAATACGTTCCTATTTAGTAAGTTTTTTAGATAACAAAGCAAAAACCTATGTTGCTGCATTAGGATTAAGTCAAGCTATTAGCAATGTACCCTGTGCAATATTGTTATCAAGCTTTACTTACAATTGGAGAGAATTGCTGCTTGGAGTAAATATAGGCGGCATGGGAACTTTAATAGCATCACTAGCAAGTGTTATATCTTATAAGTTATATTGCGATTATCCAACTACAGATGGTACTAAGGAATATTTGATTAAGTTTACAGCCTACAATTTTGTGAGTTTAATTTTAATAGGGATAGTAAACTATATTGTTTTCGTGTAAAGATATTATTTTATTTATCTTTGTTTT